>JANOXJ010000117.1:0-14954 GCA_031418455.1 Flavobacteriales bacterium
TTTGACGAATTAATGGCGCTTATAGGCCGCTTGGAAGAGATACTAGGCAGCGAGGTTATGCGCATGGACATTATAAAAGGAGAGCTGCGCCACCTTATCGAAAAATTTGGTGATGAAAGACGCTCGCAAATAGAATTTAGCAGCTCCGACCTTAGCATAGAGGATATGATACCGGATGACAAAGTGGTAATAACCATAACCCATGCCGGCTATATAAAACGTACTAACCTGGTAGAGTACCGCTCGCAAAGCCGCGGTGGCGTGGGTGCTAAAGGCACTGCAGCCCGTCAGGAAGATTTTGTGGAGCACATATTTACAGCTACCAACCACGACTGGCTACTCATATTTACCAAAAAAGGAAGATGCTTCTGGATGCGCGCTTATGAAGTGCCAGAAGGAACACGCTCCAGCAAAGGCCGTGCTATACAAAACCTGGTGCAGATAGAGCAAGACGATAAGGTGATGGCTTACATACCTACCAAAGACCTGCTAAATCCGGAAAATACCAAAGACGACTTTGTAATACTGTGCACTCGCAAAGGCCTAATTAAGAAAACCAAACTGGATGCTTATAGCCGCCCAAGAGCCAATGGTATAAATGCCATAACTATAGTGGATGGCGATGAACTATTGGAAGCTAAACTTACCAATGGCAACAGCGAGATAATAATGGGCACGCGCGATGGCAAAGCCATACGCTTTAACGAAACCAAAGTGCGCGCTGTAGGCCGCACTGCACAAGGTGTAAAAGCAGTAACACTGGGCAGCGCCAAGGACGAAGTAATAGGTATGGTATGCGTAAACGACCCTAATAGCGACATACTGGTGGTGAGCGAAAAAGGAATGGGCAAGCGCTCGTCACTGGAAGACTACCGCATAACCAACCGTGGTGGCAAGGGTGTAAAAACCATAAACATAACAGAAAAAACAGGCGACCTTATAGCCATACTATCGGTAGACAACGACCACGACTTTATGATAATAAACAAAAGCGGAATAATGATACGCTTGCGTGTGGACGAACTAAGAGTGGTGGGCCGCGCTACACAGGGAGTAAAACTTATAAACCTGCGTGGCAACGATGAAATAGCCGCTGTGTGCACGGTAATGAAAGATGATGAAGAAGAAGGCGAAATAGCTGCTGATGGCACCACCGACACCGATGGTGGCGAGGCTGCTGAAGAAACAGAAACACCGCCTACTGAAGAATAAAACTTTGAGAAAACGCTTTTCTAATATCATCTTGGCATGATGTTAGAAAAGCGCATAAAGCATATTAAATATTTATATATTTTATTAAACCCGTAGTAATATCCAAACATTCAATTACAAGAAAAACGATGAGAAAAACAAGTCTATTATTCCTTGCACTTGCACTTACCATAAGCACAATAGCTCAAAATGTAACCAGCGCATACAATGCTAACAAAAGCGGAGAGTATGACAAAGCGGTAGGCTACATAGAAGAGGCTATAAAAAATCCGAAGGATGCAGCCAAAGAAAAAACATGGAGATACCGTGGCAACATATACTACAATGTAGCCAATGGCAGCAAGTGGGCCGACCAGTTTCCTAACGCTATTACCCTTGCTAAAGAGTCATACTTTAAAGCATTGGAAATAGAACCTGTAGGTGGCTACTCTGATGAAACCAAAGCAGGCCTTATAGAATTGCAAAAGCTGGTATTGCTGCAAGCAGCTACCCAGTACAATGCTAAAGACTATAGCAAAGCAGGCGATGGATTTGTTACAGCCAGCGAAATAAGCACCAAGTTTGCCTTTCAGGACTCTGTAGCCTACTTTAATGCAGCCAATGCCTTTGACCTTAGCGGCAGAAAAGACGAAGCCATGGTGTATTATAAGAAAGCAGCCGAGCTGGGCTACAACATACCCGATGTGTATGTGTACATGGCCGACTTGCTTAATGCACAAGGCAAAAAAGAAGAATCGGACAAAATAGTGAGCGATGCACGCGCCAAGTACCCTAACAACCCGGAGCTATTGCGTCTGGAAGTAAACCGTATGCTGGCCGATAAGAACTATGCAGAAGCAGAAAAACTACTGTTAACCCTTACAGAAAAAAATCCGAAAAACGAAATGTTTTGGATAGTGCTGGGCAGCACCTACGAGAAGTTAGAAAAATCGGCTGATGCAGAAGGTGCCTATAAAAAAGCATTGGAACTAAACCCTAACAATTTTGATTGCCTATACAACCTTGGAGCACTTAGCTACAACAATGGCGCTAACTACTTCAAAGCAGAATGCGAAAAAATACCTAATAGCCAAAAAGCCAAGTATGACGAGTGTGTGGGCAAATGCCAGGTACACTTTCAAAAGGCAGTAGAATATTTGGAAAAAGCACACGCTATAAACCCAAATGATGTAGACCTAATGACAAGCTTAAAAGAAGCTTACATACGCACCGAAAACGAAGAAGGCATACTGCGCATGTCTAAAATGATAAAAGAAGCACAAGGCAAGTAAAACAGCCTTTTACCGATAATAAAAAAACGCCTCGAATTGTTCGGGGCGTTTTTTTTGTTTAGTAAGTGTAAGATGATTTCTTTTTTGGTTCGTTGAGCACAAATATTGTTATTGAACTAAAGTATCTCTGATAAGCAGAGGCTTTATTTAACCACTGAACCATCTATGTCTTATAACTGCGTTCATTATTTACATTTATATATAATCATGTATCTGTGGTAATGCTATCCCAATCCTCATCATACATAGTTATCCAATTTAAAGCAAAATGGCGCTCATAAACAATTGATATTCTTATACCTGCTGGCGGAGTTCTTCCATTTTCCAAAGCATCCACAAGAGCCCAGTGCATTCGATAAGTCAAGTCCAATTCCCTTACAATATCATCGAGGTTGCGATATTTTGCCCTTTCGAGCCATGGCTGTGGATTCTGATTGAATGCAGGTAAAACTTCTAGAAAAACATAACTGCAAGTTGTAGTTGGGAACGGAAGCTCAGCCGGATATCCTAAGGCCCATATGAGAACATTCAGGTTTTCGATTCTCCATTTCATTGGAAAAATATCACTCGAAGTTCGTTGCTTATTTTCTAAAAATAAAATTTCATTGCCGGAAACCAAAGGCCATAAATCATATTTTTTTAGATATTCAATAGCATCATGCACATGCACAACACCATTTGCAACATCTATCAAAACTCTTAGAACAATTGCCTTTTTTGCAACAATATCAGGACTCCTAAATTGGGTTTGCTCAACATCTTCAATATAAGGTAAGCTATCAAGCGTTGGAATTTTGTGTTGGTGAAGAAAGACTTCCGTAAGACGCTTTCGCTCCTGCATTGCAAGAGTGCCTCCAGTAGGATATTTTTTATTCTTCATCACCTTTTATCGTTTGTCTGTGAACCTTACTACAATTCAAGATTACAACTTCGCCTTTATACTTCTAGCACAGATGTAAACTACAATGGCTCATATTTTACCATTTACTTCACTGTGCTCTATTGTCTTAATAATCGCTGTTTAAATCTGTCATGTATTAAGCATATAAATCCGATGTTAATTCTTTCATACAATAAATATATATAAATAAATGAAAAACCGTAATGGTGCTTTTACATTATGGAAGTAGGAATTTTATAGCGCATCTCGTGCTCTGTCGAGACAACCCGCCATGTCCATGCATCAATATGGAAGTTCTTTCCTTATTAAATTTTTTAGATACTTATTGGAGAGGTACGGCAGAGGTGAATGTGGAGGAGAATTGAACGGTCGATGCTAGAGCTGGTGGCGGCTTATGGAAAGCTTTTTTTCATAGCCGTTCGAGCGAAGTTATTAAAAGTAAACGAACAATTAACCGAAAAACTAGCCATGAGTTTTAGCAAGTGTTGGCGGGAGTAGAATTATCTAATCCTATTCAAAATAGTTTCTGTCCAATTTTCATCTTTTTCAGATATTATGATTGTTTTGAATCCATATTTCTCACCTTCCATTTCGACACCAAGTGAATCATCAACATGAATATCAATTCCAAATTTTGGTGGATATTTGGAAACATTTTTACCGCTTTTTCTAACTTCTATTTCATGTTTATGTTGGTTAATTACAAAATCGACAGGAATTCCATATGAATAGAACATGAGTTTGATTCTGGCTTTGCTTCTGAATGAAGTTGTGTAAATATAGATTTTATGATTTTTCGCCCTTAATTCTTTAAATAATTTTATTGTTCCAATTCTTATACTTTCTATTCCAAATAATTTATGGATTACAGTTTCTTTTTCTAATTCAAACTTTGATTTAGAAATTAGTGTATCGTCAAGGTCAAAAGATATTATCATGTTTTGCCTGTTGCCGATCTATTACCGCCAACGGCAGACTGACTCGGCAAAGCGCGAGAGGCGCTGAATTTACCTCCAGCCTTCTTTTCATTTTTATTAAGCAATAAATATATGCATGTCAAAATAAAAAAACAGTCTGCCTTTCTAAATTCTCTTTTGGGCGTTTGAATTTTATCTAACCTGCTATTTCCTACTATTTATATATCGCAAGTTTATAGTTAAACAACTAATTCTCAAATTTGAAACCCGCATAGCGCTTATAATTTAGAAGAATGCATGTAGTTGGTATTTTACGCACACACAATGGCTTTAAGTGTTTCTATTTTCTTAACCATAGCTCGAAACTCTTCAAAGTTTAAGTTCTGTTGTCCGTCAGAAAATGCTTTTTCGGGTTCGTAATGCATTTCTACTATTGCACCATCAGCACCAGCTGCCAAACTAGCCAATGTAATTTTTTCTACATGCTTACGTATGCCAATGCCGTGCGAAGGGTCAGCTATTACAGGCAAGTGGCTTTTCTCTTTTAAAATAGGAATGGCATTGATATCGAAAGTATTTCTGTATGCATTTTCAAATGTTCTTATTCCACGTTCGCAAAGCATTAATTTTTCATTGCCTGCAGAGAATATGTATTCTGCGGATTGCAACAACTCATCAATAGTACCAGATATGCCGCGCTTTATCATTACGGGTTTGTCTACTTCTCCCAATGCATCCAGAAGGTTAAAGTTTTGTGTGTTACGTGCACCTACTTGAAAAATATCTACATAGTCTACCATCTCTTTTATTTGCGAAACCTGCATTACCTCTGTTATTATTTTAATGCCATTCAATTTGCATTGCTCATGAAACATTTTAAGACCCTCAATACCCAAACCTCTGAATGAGTATGGTGAACTGCGTGGTTTGTACACACCACCGCGCATTATCTTCACATTGTTTCTTACCAATTCTTTTACAATGCGTTCCACTTGAGCTTCATTCTCAATAGAACAAGGGCCAGCCATAAGTGTAAAATCGCCTTCCTGAATTACTACTCCATCGCCTAAATCAATTTTAGTAGGGTTCACTTTCCACTGACGTGAAACTAATTTGTAACCATCAGTTACGCGGTGCACATCTTTCACACATGCTAAATTTCCCACTTGCCTAATATCAAATTCTTTGGTAAGTATGCACACTAAATAATGATTGAATTGGGTGTTAATCTCAACCATTTTAATATTATTGAGTGCTAATAGTTCGTCTAACGCAGCTCGTTCTTGAGCGGTGCTATTTTTATGAAGTTGAATTATCATTTGCGTATATTTTTTATAAATGTTTGAATGCTTTCTTTAGATGTGCCCTGCTGTACATTATGCTGAATAAATGCAGTGCCTATAATTGCACCGTTGCTGTATTTGCATGCGTTTTCGTATGTTTCGTTATTCTTTATTCCAAACCCAATAATGGTTGGATTCTTCAAATTCATATTTTTAATTCTGTTGAAATAATCGGTTTGTGCATTCATTGTTTTGTTGCCTCCTGTAATGCTGTTTGACGACACCATGTATACAAAGCCTTTAGATAAATTATCAATATGATGAATGCGTTCTGTTCTTGTTTCGGGTGTGATAAGCAAAATATTAGCAACGTTGTTTTCTTCTGCTATAGTTTGTAATTCTCGCTCAAAGTAATCTAGAGGTAAGTCAGGCAAAATCACACCATCAATTCCAATTTCTTTGCACTTTACAAAAAATTTCTTTTCTCCATATTGCAAAACGGGGTTCATATAACCCATTAATATCAATGGAATTTGAGTTTGCTGACGAACATCTTTGAGTTGTTCAAATAGCTTATTAAGTGTCATACCATTTTTAATGGCTTGTGCGCTACTTTGCTGAATTACCGGCCCATCGGCCAAGGGGTCAGAAAATGGAAAACCAATTTCAATCATATCTACACCGGCTTCAGCCAAATGCTTAATGATGCTTAGTGTATCTTCTAAATCAGGAAACCCTGCTGTAAAATAAATAGATAGCAGATTGTTTTTCTTTTGTTGAAAGCATGTGTCTATTCTGTTCATCTTACATAAATTTTTGATAGGTTAGCATGTCTTTATCGCCTCTGCCAGAAAGATTAATGACAACAACATCACTAGGTTTTAGTGTCATTTTATTTAAATAAGCCAATGCATGAGCACTTTCTAAGGCAGGAATAATACCATCTACTTTTGATAAATGAAATGCAGCATCCAGAGCTTCCTGGTCAGTTACATTCACAACTACTGCCTTGCCTGTGTCGTGCAAATAGGCATGCACAGGGCCAATGCCCGGATAATCTAATCCTGCTGAAATGGAGTGTGGCTCCACAATTTGTCCATCATCGGTTTGTATCAAATAAGTTTTGCTGCCGTGAATTATCCCCTTTTTTCCTAAGGCTATGGTGGCTGCTGTTTTACCTGAGTGTACACCTTCTCCACCGGCTTCCACAGCTATGAGTTTAGTTTTTCCGTTATCTATAAAATGGTAAAAAGCACCAATGGCATTGCTACCACCGCCCAGGCAAGCAATCACATAATCGGGAGCCTCATTGCCCGTTTTTTCCTTCAATTGCACTTTTATTTCTTCACTTATTATGGACTGAAATTGAGCTACCAAATCGGGATATGGATGTGGCCCTACAACAGAACCAATGATGTAGTGTGTATCTACCGGATTATTTATCCATTCTCTTATTGCCTCATTGGTAGCGTCTTTCAGTGTTTTACTACCACTGGTAGCAGGCACTACTTTGGCGCCTAATATGCGCATACGCTCCACGTTGGGTTTCTGACGTTCTATATCCACCTCACCCATAAAAATGGTGCAGTCTATATTCATAAGTGCACATGCAGTCGCTGTGGCTACTCCGTGCTGACCCGCACCTGTTTCGGCTATAATGCGTTTTTTATTCAATCGTTTTGCAAGCAAAACTTGTCCTATGGCATTATTTATTTTGTGTGCACCGGTGTGATTCAAATCTTCTCTTTTCAAATAAATCTGTGCACCAAATTGTGCCGATAAATTTTTAGAAAAAAACAAAGGTGTAGGCCTGCCAACGTAGTCGCTTAGCAAACTCTTAAACTCTTTTTGAAAAGAATCTGATTGAATGATTTCTTCATAAACCTCTTGCAACTCCTTCACATTAGGGTAAAGCATTTCTGGTACAAATGCACCACCAAACTCCCCGTAATAGCCTTTTTTATCTGGTTTTGTGCTCTTCATGCTGCTTTATTTTAGTGGTTATTTTATGTGCCAACTCATGTGATTTTAATCCTGGTTCTATCTCAATTTTACTATTGATATCAAAACCTATTAATTGCGGATGCACTATAGTCAGCGCATGGTCAATGTTTTCTACACTTATGCCTCCGCTTAAAAAGTAGGGCGTGTCCAACTCATATTGATTGAGCACCTCCCAGTTAAAAGCAATGCCATTGCCACCCTTCTCCTTGCCTTTGGTATCAAACAAAAAATAATCACAACACCCTTGATAGGTTCTTAAAATCTTAAAATCAAAATCATCATCTATTTGAAATGCCTTTATAATACTTATACCATCCGCTTTCAAATTTTCGCAATACTCTGCAGATTCGTTGCCGTGCAATTGCACCATATCCAAATTGTAGTTTTTTACTATTTGCAAAACATTCATTACATCTTCATCCACAAAAACTCCTGCCTTGCGCATGGATTTAGGCAATGATTCTAAAAGAGTTTTATCGAAATGGTCTCCTACATAGCGTGGCGACTTATTGTAAAAAATAAACCCCATTATATCCATGTTCAGCGTTGCCATCTCATGCATATTGGCAGGAAACTTCATACCACAGATTTTAATTAGCATCGTGCAGTTGTTTTATTAGTTCTTTACATTTTTCAGCCGGACTGCTATAGCGCATAAAGTATTCGCCAATTAAAAAACCATTGAAACCGTTTTGCTTAAGTAGTAATATGGTTTGAGCAGAGTCAATACCACTTTCTGCAATTTTTAACACTTCATTAGGCAACAAACTTGCGAGACGGATACTGTTTTCAATGTCTACCTCAAAGGAATTTAAATTGCGGTTATTTATTCCTGCCAAATCAATTATGGCGTTTTCGTTTTGTCTTATTTCATCTTCGTCATGAAACTCCAAAAACACTTCTAATCCAAGGCTTTTAGCAAAAACCGAAAACTGCTGAATCTCAGTAGGCGAAAGCATTTTAGCAATTAACAAAACAGCATCGGCACCTATAGATTTAGCCTCCACAATTTGGTATTCATTTACTATAAAATCTTTGCGCAGAATGGGGCAATAGTTAAATTTTCGGGCCGTTTGCAAATCATCCTTTTTAGCACCAAAAAAATAATCGTCAGTTATAACGGACAATGCAGCAGCTCCAGATTGCATATAGCCCAAAGTAACCTCTTGCACACTGGCATATTTATTTAAATCGCCTTTAGATGGAGACTTACGCTTAAACTCTGCAATAATGCCGCTACGCGATGTATCTGAAATATACTCTTTCATAGACACACAGGCCGATGAAAAGTAAGGTGTACGCTCTAATAATTTAGTTGGATACAACTCTTTTTTAGATGATACCTCTGCTAATTTGTGTTGCTTTATTTGTTCTAAAATATTCATGATAGTTGTTTTAATACGTTGAATGATTGTAATGCTTTTAAACCAAAAAGTGATTCTTTGGCTTGTTCTATTGCTTCTGCAATGGGTATTTTCTGATGTGTTTTTATAGCCAAAGCAGCATTGGCCAACACTACTTCATTTTGGGCCTGTGCTCCTTCTCCCTTTAGTATAGTCATAAATATTTGGGCAGCTTCATCTACTGTATTGCCGCCATGAATAGCTGATGGTGACACTGCATTAAATCCAAAATAATTTGGCTTTACCATGCACTCTTCATTATTAAAAAAGAGTTTGCATTCATCCGTTAAGCTCACTTCATCATACCCATCCAGCGCATGTATGATGGTATACTGCGTTTGTTCTTCTTGAAACAAATATTGGTACATCCGTGCCAACTCTAAACTAAACACGCCTACCAATTGCACCTTAGGTTGAGCAGGATTTACCAAAGGACCCAGCATGTTGAAGAAAGTTTTCACGCCTAATTCTTTGCGCACCGGTGCCACAAATTTCATAGCAGGGTGAAACTTTGGCGCATGCAAAAAACAAATATTGGCTTTGTCTAATTGCTCCTTTAGTTTTATTTCTTCTGTTTGAAATTGAATGCCCAATTGTTCTAAAACATTGGAAGAACCTGATACTGACGATACACCATAGTTGCCATGCTTAGCCACAGGAATATTTGCCCCGGCCACCACAAACGATGACAACGTAGATATATTAAACGTGTTTTTTCCATCGCCACCTGTGCCGCATACATCCATGGCATTGTATTCAGAAAGATTGACACGCAGGCACAGTTCTAACAATGCTTCTTTAAAGCCCTTCAGTTCATCGAGGGTAATGTTGCGCATGATAAAAGCTGTAAGAAATGACGCAATCTGATAATGATTGTATTGCCCTGAGGCAATGTCCAACAATACTGTTTTGGCTTCAGCCTTAGTTAGCGTTTTGTGCTGATATAGATGTTCTAAAATTTCTTTCATGGTAATTAATTTTTAATCCAGTTGGTAATTATCTGCATACCATTTTCGGTTAAAACCGATTCCGGATGAAACTGAACGCCCCTCAAATCATAGCTTTTATGCCCTATAGCCATTATGTTGCCCTTTTCATCTCGTGCCAGAATTTCAAGGTCTTTTGCAAGAGTATTTTCATCTACCACCCAAGAATGGTAGTGCCCTATGGTGAAATTTTTAGGGCAATTTTCAAACAGATAATTCTCCTCAAGAATGGTTATAGTGGAAGACACACCATGCAATGGCTCGTCTAAATTTTTAAGTGATGAACCAAAACATTCTGCCATAGCCTGATGTCCCAAACACACACCCAGTATGCTTTTTGAAGGTGAAAACTGCTGGAGTATTTGGGGCATTAAGCCTGCATCTTTTGGTATTCCCGGTCCGGGAGAAAGCAAAATTTTATCAAACGATTGAATTTCACCTAATGATATTTTGTCGTTTTTAATAACTGTAATGTCATCTACATTTAGGTTGTAGAGCATATGTACCAAATTAAAAACAAACGAATCGTAGTTGTCTATTACTAATACTTTCATGGTTCTATATAGTTTTAGCTAGTTCAATGGCTTTTCTTAGCGCAGATAGTTTATTGTTTACTTCATTCAATTCACTGGTTGGGTTGGACTTGGCCACAATGCCACAACCCGCCTGGTACGTCAATTCATTCTTAAAACTTAAAAACGAACGAATAAAAATGGCGTGATTAAACTCGCCACTAAAACCCATGTAACCCACTGCTCCGCCATAATGCCCTCTGCTGTTAGGCTCGTTGTGGTCTATTATCTGCATGGCTCGGTGCTTTGGGGCGCCTGATAGAGTGCCGGCCGGATAGGTATCTCCCAAAATTTTTACAGGGTTGTAATCTTCGTGCAATACGGCACATACTTTAGATACCAAATGAATGACGTGAGAATAATATTCTACCTGCTTAAAACTCTCTACATGCACTTGCTTGCTATTTCTGCTTAAATCGTTTCTGGCTAAATCCACCAGCATAATGTGTTCAGCATTTTCTTTAGGGTCATTAGCCAGCTGTATAGCAAGTTGCTCGTCCTCTTTAACATTGCCTGACCGTTTAAAAGTTCCTGCAATGGGGTTTATGGTTGCTTTTTGCTTAGCTATGGTAAGCTGAGCCTCTGGTGATGAACCAAATATTTTAAAACTACCGTAATCAAAATAAAACAAGTAAGGCGAAGGATTGATGGACCGCAGTGCACGATAAACATTGAACTCATCTCCTTTAAAACCTGTTTTAAATTTTCGGGATAACACTACCTGAAAAACATCGCCCAAATAACAATGCTGAATGCCTTTTTGTATTCCGTTTAAAAATGCTTCGTCAGTAAAATTTGATGACTCTGCCTCTGTAGTATAAAACTTAAATTGATTTACAGCCCTACGTTGCACCACATCATTCAAATCCTGCAAAGCAGAAGTTTCACCCTCTAGCAAGTGTTCTATCATGTACAACTCATTATTAAAATGATTAAAAACAATGAGGTATTTAAACACATGATATTGTATAAGCGGAAGCGCAAAATCTTGATTAGAAAATGAAATATCTTCAAACAATGGAATAGCATCATAGGAAGTGTAACCAAACAAACCATTGGTTATAAAATCAAATGGCAAATCATCTGCTTTAAAGCTCTTACTGAACGCATATAGCTCATCTTCTATAGAAATATTGGCTGTCTTTAGTTTTTGATGATGTCTGGGTGTGGTAATTTCTGTTTCATCGCGATTGACTATAAACGAGGCCAAGGGCTGCATACAGAGGTATGAATAGCTATTCTCTTTGCTCTTATAATCTGAACTTTCCAGCAAAAAACTATGCGGAAATTTATCCCTGACTTTAAGATACAACTCCACTGGCGTATGCGTATCGCTGAGTGTTTTTATATAATTAGTTTTAAACTGTATGCTCATTTTATTGTATGAATGAAGATTATTATTTTGGAGGGAAGGGACATAAAAAAAGCCCGCTGGATTCAGCGGGCTAATAAATATTTTGTGATTTACAAAATAACAGAAGCTACCAACAGAATCCTATTTGGGATTGTTGAAGCCACCACCATGAATTATTTTGAAACTGAATTGTCATAAAGTATATGGCGAATATAAACAACTTTTAGAAACTACAAATAAAATTTCAATTTCTTTTTTTTTCTATGTGTTATATCTGAAAGGCCGCCTTGGCATGTGCGCTTGTGGCTTATAAGCCTGGCTAAGTAACCGTTTGCCAACACTCCTGTTGTTTATATGCCTTTTTCAGATGTTTTAGAAGTACGAAATTTATCCAAGTCCGCTATAAAAGTTGTCTGATTGGCTAGCAACAGATAAACACTGCTAAATGTGGGCTACCGCATGGTGGCCACTATGTAGTAGCCCGCATCTACATTTATCAATTTCATCATAAAAAAAAATTGTTAATTGTATTAACTACACATATCAAGCGATTGAAAGATTGGTCAAAGAGGTAGAGAAGCTGATACTATTTGGGTTACAGACTCGCCCGAGTAGGGCATTATGAAAATAAATTAATTCAATATTCGATCGATGTCCAAATTCTTAGATAGCCCTCCCCTAATAATTATTTAGGTGAGTGACGAATTATATAACCGATCCTAAACACCTATGCCGTCATGCATCATTCAAGTACAATAAACTCTACTTTACAATGTGTCTCATATTTCTCCTAACCCGAATTATGGGGTTGAAATTTTCAATACCATAATTTGCCTTAAATTCGTTAGTTACCTATTGGAGTGGTAGGCTGGCTTCATAATTTGGTAATAAAACAAATGTGCAACCCAATAAGTAGCACGTTTCTCTATTGATTTCAACTTATAGGTTGAAAATTAGTTTCAGGCTTATGTTTCTTCCCATATTATAAACTCCAGCTCTTCCTGTCAATGGGTTTTGTGGTGCGTATTTCAGTCTACTTAAATGACTTTGATAAGCAACATCAGCCAAATTTTCTGCACTCATGTATACACTCATAAAGTCGTTACGATTAAACGCCTTAACATTAGCTCCAATGCCTGCACTCAACAATGTATATGAAAGTGTACCTGTCTCAGTGCCGTATGCACTGAAAAATTTCCTTTGTTTGAAGTAGTAGTCAACACTGAATTTTACATAAGCATTTGTCAAACCTTTACCCAGTTTTTTAAACTGTGCCTTCAGTTCTCCTCTGTACTTAGGTGCAGGTATAAATGGTAAATACTTAGTGCTATCTGGTTGCATATTTTGTGTTGCTTGAACGTAAGACAATGCATTCTCTATATGCAACCAGTCAAATGGGTGTGGATGAATGTCTAAATAAATTTCACCATCTATTAATGTCGCATTACCTTGAGTAAATTTGAAAGCAGGAGTGGCATCAGATGGGTCAGGTATTGAGTCGCCACCCGCGGCACTGGTTAGCTTTTCTGCAAAAATGTAGTTAGATATAAAGCTTGCAAATGGTGTAAACTCAAATGTAACATGGTCAGAATTTAAAAAAAAAGCCAGGTCTAGTTGATGGCTTACTTCCGATTTCAAATCTGCATTGCCATTTTCATATCTTAAAGTTCCTTCGTGCTTTCCATTGGATGAAATTTCAGCAATGTTTGGTGCTCTGAAACCTCTGGACAAATTAAATTTTATTGTCTCTTTCTTATCCTTTTGATAAGACACTCCTATACTACCCGCATAGCTGTTGAAGTTTTTAGTAAAAGGCCTAAATTTTAAATTTGTACTGCCGTCCTCTATGCTCACAGGAGTTTCCAAACTATCTAAAATTAATTGCTTTGTGCTAATGCTTCTGTTGTCAAAACGCAATCCACCCGCAAGAGTGAATTTATTCAACGTTTTTTGCGTAAACAAGAAACCACCAATATCAAAAAGATTGTATTCTGGTATTAAAAACTCTAAACCCTTATTGGTATTACTTTGTTGCATACCGCTGCTACCTACTGAGGTTTCCCACCCCTTCGTTTCAACAAAATTGTAACGCATATTGTAGCTGAAAGTACTTAAGTCGAAGAACAAAGCTTTGTCGTTCGGATTTAAAACATCACCAAATTCTTTCCGTTTATTATTCTGATAACCCAAATCTAAATTGATAGTTCCCTTTCTAAGAATGAAGTAGTTATTAGACAGCACTCTCAAGTGATTAACTTCCTGATGAGGGAAACCAATTTTATAGCCACTTAAATCCTTTGCTGTTGCCAAACTTTCTTTAGTGGAGCCGTTTCCGTGTGGAGCTAAGAGAATAAATCTGCCTAAACTGTCTCTGTCTCCTTCCACCATATTTAGGATTGTATTAAATGAACTAAGGTTTAAATGCGAATACCCCCATTTTTTTGTTACACCTAAAAATAGGCTACCATCATACTCTCGAAATCCTGAATTGTAAACTTTTCCGTCATATTTATTTTGGTAATTGCCTGCAAACTTGTTGCTAAACCTACCAAGCCATTGCAAACCATTATTGTTTCCCGCATTTGAAACAGAATAGCCAATTAAGTTATTATTGCTTTGGTAGTTCGAAATAAGTTGAGTTTTCACTTGTCCTACCGGAGGTGCTTTAGGAGAAATAAAATTTAGAACCCCCGCTATGCCGTCCGAACCATACATTAAACTCCCAGGTCCTTTTACAATTTCAATTCTGTCAATAGAATATTCATCTATTTCTATTCCATGTTCGTCACCCCATTGTTGTCCCTCCTGACGTATTCCGTTGTAAAGAGAAATGACTCTGTTGTATCCAAGTCCTCTAATTGTTGGTTTGGAAATGCCTGCGCCAGTTGTAATTTGGCTCACACCAGGAAAATTTTTTAAAGCATCAATTAAGTTAGTAGCACTGTTTTGATTAAGAACGCTAAAATCGATAGGTTTAATGATTATTGGACTTAATCTTAATTCAGTAGAACGGGAAACTGCTGTAACCACTACTTCGTTCATTTCCGATAC
>JANOXJ010000118.1:0-2234 GCA_031418455.1 Flavobacteriales bacterium
TGTGTGCTGCATTATATAGACAACGATAAGCCTTGTAAAGATGGCGACTTGCTGCTGATGGATGTGGGTGCAGAGTATGGCAACTACAATGCAGATATGACACGCTGCGTGCCTGTAAGCGGAAAATTTTCTGCACGCCAAAAGGAAGTTTACAATGCAGTATTGCGTGTAATGAAAGGAGCTAAAACACTTTTAAAACCAGGTGTATTTGTGCACGAATATCACAAGCAAGTAGGAGAGTTGATGACCAAAGAATTGGTGGATTTAAAACTAATTTCGATGGACGATGTAAAGAATGAAAACAAAGAATGGCCTGCCTATAAAAAATACTTCATGCATGGCACCTCGCACTTTTTGGGTTTAGATGTGCACGATGTAGGTCATTGGCACAAGCCTGTGGAAGTGGGTAATGTATTTACTGTGGAGCCTGGCATATACATACCTGCAGAGGGCCTTGGCATTCGTATAGAGAACAACATAGTTATAACCAAAGATGGCCATTTAGACATGTTCCAAAACTTCCTTACCGAAGTAGAAGAGATAGAAGATTTTATGAATGCGAAATAAAAAACCGTTTGTTTTTTTTTAAAAACAAAATCGGTTTTACAAATGGAAAAAATAAAAGACATACGCAATCTCACCAACGAAGAGTTGCTTGCTTTTTTTGAAGAAAAGGGCGAGAAAAAATTTCGCGCCAAGCAAGTAATGGAATGGCTTTGGCAAAAGGGTGCGGGCTCGTTTGACGAAATGTCTAACATATCCATTGCTACCAGAAAATTGCTCTCAGATAATTTTTTGCTAAACAAAATAAAACTGGCTGATGAGCAGGTAAGCAGCGACCGCACTATAAAATGCGCCTTTGAAGTGGAGCCTGGCAAAATTGTAGAGGGAGTTTTAATTCCAACGGCATCGCGCATGACGGCTTGCATATCATCGCAAGTGGGTTGTAGTTTAAGTTGCAAATTTTGTGGCACAGGCCGGCTTAAAATGTTACGCAACTTAACAGCCGGAGAAATTTATGATCAAGTAGCCTATTTAAAAAACGAAGCAGAAACCAGGTACAACATTCCGCTGAGCAACATAGTGTACATGGGTATGGGCGAACCATTGCTCAACTATAAAAACATGATGACCTCGGTAGAAAAAATAACCTCGCCTGAGGGCCTTGGCATGTCGCCACAGCGCATTACTGTAAGCACTGCCGGTGTAGCTAAGATGATAAAAAAGCTGGGCGATGATAATGTGAAATTCAATTTAGCACTATCGCTGCATGCCGCTAACGATGAGAAGCGCAATAAAATAATGGACATAAATGAGAGCAACAATTTAGAATCGTTGGCAGAAGCGCTCCGTTATTTTTATGATAAAACAGGCACGCGTGTTACATTCGAATACATCATCTTCAAAGATTTTAATGACTCAATAAAAGATGCCCAGGAGCTAGCTAACTATTGCAAGCACCTGCCTGTAAAGGTGAACATAATTGAGTACAACCCTATAGATGATGGCGAGTATCAGCAGGCTTCGCCTGAGCGCGTAGATGCATTTGCACAATTTCTTGAAAGCAGAAATTTAATAGTAAACGTGCGCAAGTCGCGCGGTAAGGATATAGATGCAGCATGCGGACAGTTGGCCAATAAAAATGCGGCACTGCTAAAAGATGATGTGGTGAAGAAAATTTAATCTATACCAATATCTGTTTTTATAATTGTACTACTCAAACATTTAAGATCAACTCATCAACTATACAAAAATGTTACATCCACTAAAAACAATTTTCAGCGCGCTACTTGTATTTGGATTTCTCCAAAGCATAGCCCAGTCCGATACAACAGGTACACCAACGTATGACATAGTTTATTTAAAAGACGGTCGCACACTTAAGGGAAACATTGTGGTGTTTGAGGAAGAAGACGGTGATATTATTTTTAAGAGTTTAGATGGACTGACTTATTCGCTTTCCAGAAAGGAATACACTTCGTTTAAAGAAAATGTGCAAGTGCAGCGCGATGATTATAAGTTTGTTTTAAAGCCACGCAAGGAAAATGAATTTGAATTTTCACTTGGGTTTAGTGCTTCAATATTAAATATTCGAACTGATTTTAAACCGGATGATTATTACCGCGAAGAAGGGAATGGGGGCGATGCGCTGGTAGCCTTCAGGCTGGGAGCAGGCAAGTATTTTAATAGACAGCACTATTTGGGGGCGGCATTAGACTTAGTAATTCTATCCG
>JANOXJ010000119.1:0-2094 GCA_031418455.1 Flavobacteriales bacterium
AGCAGCGACAGTGTAGACCAAGATAAAATTTGGACCAAATACGAACTTATATATGACAAGAATGAAGACCAAACTAAAGTACGCGCAGAGTTTCGCTTTGGTGGTGTATTTGGCACCAAGCTAGAGTTAACCAGCCCCGCATCTATCAAGTTCAATGGAAGTACTATTCCTTTCAACTCCACATTGGCCTATTATGAAACCACTTTGGATGGCCTTGTAAGCTCTGGCACATTTGCATACACAGATGTGGAAGGTACCACATACACCAACACCACGGGCAGCATAAAAGCTGTAGAATATCCCACAAGCAATGTCACCATAACACACGGTACAGATTATGTAATGATGTTTACAGGCAGTGTCATTGGCCTTTCGGATGTGGTAACTGCCACAGTGGCCAACAAAATATTTGCCGCAGCACAGATAGGTGCAAGCACCATCACCTTTGGCGGAGTGCAAACTTCTGACATAACACCCGGCCCATATGTAGGCACTATGACACGCGTGGTAACGCAAGCACCCACACAAGCCACACCGGAAGGTGGCACCATTTTGCTCACCCACAAATCGCTCAACAAGGCCATAACCGTAGACTAATGAAAATATAAATTATTCCCATTAATAAAAACAATCGATGGTCGCTTTTATAAGTGGCCATTGTTTGTTTTATTCGCAGCATGTTATCTAACTTTAAGAAAATAATTTGTGCGGCCCTCACAGCCATTGGCCTGTTTAGCAACAGCTGTTCTAAAACCAAATGGATTTGGAATACCGAGGAAGAATATTATAACCTACCCTTTTGGAACCAACGTGTGGAAGAATTTAAAAAAATAAAACGCGACCCCAATACATGCACCCTATTTATAGGCGACAGCATTACAGAAGGCTACGAGCTTAACAAACACTTTTCTGACAACACCATGGTAAACATGGGCATAGGTGGCGATTTTACGAGTGGCATACTCATGCGACTCAATGTGGTAAAAAAGCTGCAGCCTAAGAAAATATTTATAATGATAGGCATAAATGATATAACCAAAGGAGTGCCGCGCGACATAACGCATAAGCGATATGACGAAATATTGAATACACTTAAAAGAGATTGCCCTAATGCAGCCATTTATGTGCAAAGCAACTTGCCTACAACAGGCATGGGCGGTGGTGCCGAAAGCAATCAGCTCGTATTAAACGAGGTATACGCCCTCAACACGTTTTTGCAAGAAGAATGCACAGCCAAAGGAGCCACCTTTATCAACCTATATCCGCTGTTTGAACTGGAAGGCACGCTCAATCCTGAATACACTTATGACGGATTGCATATAAACAATGATGGCTACAAAGTATGGACAGAAGCCATTAGGTCAATGGTGGAGCAGCAATAAATGTGTGCGATTGTGTAAGCAGCACATTATACCCTTCCAACTCTAATTTAAGTAGCTCAAATTCGACTGCGCCATGCACACCCTGGTAGCTGGCGTAAATGGTAGATTGACTTAGCTGAAATTGTTTCACCACAATATCCTCAGCAAATTCTACATGCTCGCCAAAAAATTTGAATACCGCTTCTTTTACACACCATATTATGGTGAGGTATTCTAATCGTGCAGCACCGGAGGGCAAGTACTGCAATTCTTTATCGTTCGTAAATTTTGATTCTATTTTCAATATTCGCTCGTCTAGGCCTTGCACATCTAAGCCCACAGGACCATCGCCAAGGGCTATTCCGGCCATATTACCGCTATGCGATATACTTATGTGCGCACCGTGGCTAAGCATTGGTTTGCCATTAGGCAAAAAGAAAAGCGACTTACCGGGCGCAAACAATGCCAATAAAATGCGCACACTTAGCCATTCCATCTTGCGTTTTTCAAGTTTTATTTTGGCTAGTTCTGCCCTATCGGCCTCAGTAAGTTCGGCCATAGCCTTCATATCGGCCATGCTTTCGGTCATGTGCCACACAGCCAGCCTACAGCGGTCTTCTATGTCTTTTTGATAAATAATGAGGGGCATAAGAACAAAAAAGGAATGCAAGTGTAATTGTACTATTCTAAATTTAGAATAAGAATAGTATTTGTATCCAATATTTGGGGCAAG
>JANOXJ010000120.1:0-20346 GCA_031418455.1 Flavobacteriales bacterium
TTTACCTCTTGTAGACTTGCTAAATTTTGAAGAGCGCCACACACAGGCTCTAATACTAGCTCCTACGCGTGAGTTATGTATGCAAATAACCCGCGACATAACTAACTACTCTAAATACTCCACCGGTGCGCACGTAGTAGCTATATATGGCGGTGCAAGCATAGAAGGACAAATACGCGATGTAAAGCGTGGTCCGCAAATTATAGTAGCCACACCAGGCCGCTTGGTAGACATGCTTGAGCGCAGAGTAATTGACTTAACGCGCATTGATTTTGTAGTGCTTGACGAAGCAGACGAAATGCTAACTATGGGATTCAAAGATGATTTGGATCTTATACTATCGCAAACTCCGAAAGAGAAAAGCACTTGGCTTTTTTCGGCTACTATGCCAAACGAAGTGCAGCGTATAGCGCGCAACTACATGAAAGATCCATTTGAGGTAACTGTGGGTACAAAAAACGCTGGCAACGAAAACATAGAACACTTATACTATGTAGTGCATGCCAAAGACCGCTACTTAGCTCTTAAGCGCATAGCCGACTTTAACCCCGACATATTTGCGATAGTGTTTTGCCGTACCAAGGCGGAAACGCAACAAGTGGCAGACATGCTTATAAAAGACGGCTACAATGCTGATGCTTTGCATGGCGACCTTAGCCAATCTCAGCGCGATTTTGTAATGAAACGTTACCGCAGCCGCGCTTTACAAATGCTTGTAGCTACTGACGTAGCAGCGCGTGGTATAGATGTAAATGATGTAACACACGTTATAAACTACAACCTACCTGACGAGATAGAAAGCTACACACACCGCAGCGGACGTACTGCACGTGCGGGCAAAAAAGGTGTAAGTATTTGCATCATTCACAGCAAAGAGGTACATAAAATTCGTCAGATTGAAAAATTAATCAAGAACCAGTTTGCACAAGTAAACATACCTAATGGTTTTGAAGTGTGCGAAGCACAATTGATGCACCTTGTAAAACGTGTGCACAATGTGGAAGTAGATGTAAAGAGCATAGAGCGCTACTTGCCTGCTGTGTATGAGGAGTTGAATGAGCTTACTAAAGAAGACCTTATTCGCAGATTTGTTTCCATAGAGTTTAACCGCTTTGCTGAGTACTACCGCAATGCACCTGACTTGAATATGAATGCAGGCCAGGACGAGCGCAGAGCAAGCACTCCAGGAGCTGTAAAATTGTATATGAACTTAGGCCAGATGGATGGTTTTGATGCCAATTCATTAAAGGACTTTGTAGCAGACAATGCAGAAATAAATGCTCAAGACATTACCTGGACCGATGTAAAAAACACCTTCTCGCTTTTAGAAGTGCGCACAGGTGTGATGGAACAAGTAATGAATGCAATACATGGTGCACAGTACCGTGGCCGCACAGTGCGTATGGAAAGTCGTGGCAACAGAGATGAGGGCATTGGCCGCTCACGCTCTGGTGGTGGCGACAGAAACTATACACGCAACCGTGGCGGTGGCGGTGGCGACCGCAAATCATACGGTGGCGGTGGCGATAGAGACCGCAAATCATACGGTGGCGGTGGCGAGCGCAGAGGCCGTGGCGAATTCAGCGGTGCCAAGAAAAAGAAATGGTAATTTTCTAAAGAAATTTTAGAATACAACTGATAGAAATAAAAAGGAGCTTGCTAACGCAAGCTCCTTTTTTTTATCACAACTATTTTTTTTATTCGAGAAGAGTCTATTTACCAAACCTCCATTTCCTCCAGCACAGTGGAGCCCATTTTCTCATTTACCAAGCCTATTATTTTACGTTTCATGTGAGCCAACTCCTCTTTGAGCGGACCACTATCTAGCTTTACAACAAGCGTTTTGTTGCGCACTTTTATATCAAGTGTTTTGCGCGCTATTACCTCACCCACCACTTCATTATAGCAGCGGGCCACTTCCAATTCCGAGTAGCGCCTATCCATATGAGAGTTTTTAAGCATCTCATCTATTATGGTTTTTAAACTTTGATTGGTGTATTTGCGTAGCGACATGGCGTGGCTAAAATGCATTAAGAATTGACAAAATGTGAGTTCTATTTATGAACCATTTCTTCCGAATTTTTTATAGCCTTGCCCCCATCCACGTGCCACACCTCATGCGGCATATGCATGCGTTGCAATATGGCAGGTATGCGCTCAGTATGCGTGTCGGTTATAAATACCTGCCCTACATTGTTCTCCTTCAGCCATAGCAATATTTGATGTACCCGTTGCTCATCCACTTTGTCAAACAAATCGTCTAACATTAATATTGGGCTAGTACCAGTGTGATTGCGAAGCAATGCATATTGTGCTAGCTTTAGTGCAAACAGAAATGATTTTTGCTGACCTTGCGAAGCATATTTCTTTAATGAAAATCCGTTGAGCTGAAAGTCCAAATCATCTTTATGAATGCCGCAGGTGGTGCGCTCCAGTATGCGATCCTTTTCCTGACTAGCAGCCAGCATATCCATCATATTGCGTGTGTTTAGCTCACTTTCATATACCAACTGCGGCTGCTCTTTGCCTGAACTAATAATTTCATAAATCTCAGTAAATGTGGGTATAAACTCTTTCAGAAAAAGCTCACGTTGGGTATGAATAAACTGGGCTTTGTCCGCCAGCTGATAATCCCATGGCTCCAAAACATCTGCACTGAAACCACCGCGCATTGCAAAACTTTTTAGCAAATTGTTGCGCTGTGCCAACACATGGTTGTATTGCAAAAGCTGGTCCAGGTAGGTTTTAGAATATTGCGAAATGGTAGTATCAATAAATCTTCTGCGTTCCTCGCTGCCCTCCCATATTAACTCTATATCATATGGCGTTACAATTACCGCAGGCAATAGCCCAATGTGTTCGGCAAGTTTTTCGTATTCTTTAAAATTTCGTTTCATCACCTTGCGATGATTCTTGCGTATGCCACATGAAACTAACTCGGGCATATCACCCCGCTTAAACTCGCCTGTTATGCTGCCCTGGTCGTGGCCGGAGGTTATGTTTTGCGTATCGGCAGGATTAAAAAAACTCTTAGTGAAACTTAAATAATAAATAGCATCCAGCAGGTTGGTTTTACCACTGCCGTTGTTGCCCAAAAAACACACTACAGGCGAAGAAAAATTCAGCTCCGCCTCTTCATAATTTTTAAAATTGTAAAGCGCTAACCTGTCTAAAAATATCTTTTGCATGGCGCTTTAGTACCAGTTAGAATTAGATATGTTTTCGCCATCGGTGTACTTGAATTTTCTACGATTCATTTCTACCATGCGTTTAAATTCTTTGTCCATTTCTTCTACCTCATTCTCATCCTTGTCCAAAACAATGGTGACAGTGCGCTCTATAAACTTAGGCCAAATATTGGTAGAATCTTCTTTGTCAAATGCAAACAGCACTCCTTTCCACTGGTCGCTGTTAGCCGCTTTGTACTTGTAGTAATACACATCAAAAGCGTGGTTGCGTATAGTTTTTTCGGCACTCAAAATTTGCTGCACGCTATCTATTTTTCCTTTCTTCTTATCATACTTATCAGCAAATTTATTTTTCACATAAATCTCTATAAGCTTTTCGCGATTGTTATATGTATTAGGAAATAGGTTTTGTTTTTCCGCTTTAAACATGTTGTTGTAAAGAGGAATAACGCGCTTTTCATTGGACACTACTTTTTGCAAAACCGAATCGGGCACAATCACATCATGCCTTATGTCGAAACTGGCTAGCTCCAGCAAAAGTTTAGTCTTTTTTGTTTTGTAAGCCTTTTCAAATAGTGTTTTTACCTCAGGCTTGGTGCGGTATGGTTGCAATAGCGACAAGTAATTTACAAAATTATCTGTATTAAAATTGCTACCTTCTTCATCTGAACTATTCAATCTTTTCAATTCATTTTTCGCTTCTATTATTACAAGGCCTATCTCCTTTTCAAACACATTTTTATTAATAAAACTGCTGTCAATTAACGTGGCTGTAAGGGCATACACATCGCTCTCATACTCATCTAATGCCTTTAGCTGCATTATGTCAGGAAATACTGTTGCGCTGAGTTTTAGCGAGTCTTTAAGTGCCATAAATGTGTTGCTCTTGTAGCTGTCATACTTGCCAAATGTGGGTATTGGAGGTTCGTCTAATATTAATTTTTTGTAGGCAGCATAAGAAGCTTTGGTTTTCATGCGCAGCAGCTGGTTAAGCAATTCCACCTGATAATTTGCGCTGTCCATCCAGTTATAATATTCTTTGCTTATAAAATCAATGTTAACGGACGAGGTATCATTTCTAAGAGCTCGGGTTAAATTTTTGCGCAGAGTTTTTTGTTTCTCATCGTCTTTTATTTCTTTTACACGTGGCAGCATTTGGCGCACTCCTGGCATATCTTTTTCTTTAAACGATACATCCTGACTTATACCTATAGCATTGGCCTGAGTAGCACTGTCAGTGCTGAACAAAAGGTTGAAATATTCTTCGTTTCTATTTCTAAAATGATAATATGCGAAGGCAGTGTCGGTAGGTGTAAATGTTTCGAATACGCGCGTTACAAACTCACCTGGACCTAACAAACTATCGTAGTTGGTAGTAAGCTCGTACAAGGTGTGGTTGTGCAAAATAGTTTTAGCCATAAACCTGCGTGTGCATGCTGTATCGCCTGCATTTAATTGCAATTCAAAACCCGTTGGTGTCCACTTCTGATCTTTATTTATCAGGGTCAATTTGGCATCTTTAATATAATTATCCAGAGTGTTTTTCATAAACAATGCAGAATCGCTTGACCATGAATATTTCTCAAAGCGCCACCATTGCACGGTTACAGCTTTATCGCTGCCGTGTGGGGCCAGGTTAATGCTGCCTCGCGCTCCGTCAAATTCGTTTTTATCCTCATCGTTACTGGCCCACTCCCAACTGTATGCATCCTTGGCTCCTTCTTGCAACTGCTCGTAAGGCAACTCTACTTTAAAGTAATTGGTGGTATCTGCAAACTCCTGCCACTTAGTGTAAGCAGGCTGAGTAAATGATAATGAATTAAGATATGCCTCAGCACGCACAGAGTCATTGGTGATGGCAGTAAAGGCACAATAATTTAAATTTTGAATGACAAACAGATTGTATACGTCCTTCTCTGAAAATCCTTTACTATGCGATTTTACAGCAGGCAATCCTTTGTACAGAAAAAATTTTCGATTTATTTCTTTTAATTCATTGTCTTCTTGAAAAGCATCGGCAAGGCGGTTTACCTCGTATTCATCTTCATCTAAAAAACCCGGATCGTATACCGTGAGGCGCTGTGCTATATAGTATTCATCCTTTTCCTTTAAATAGGAGTTCACTTCAAAATCGCTGGTTGCGGGCTGTTCCAAATTGCGCTGATAGTAAGCTATGTGGCCTGGCATATTCAAACTTACGCTGCCATCTTGCGAGGTCCATTTGGTATCGTCTGCCTGCTTTGCAAAATTTATTTTAAACGAGTTGAAATATTCGTTGCCAAATCCGGCTTTTACTTTTTGTCCTGTTGCAGTTAGTTTCAGCACTACTATTTCTTCAGGCAGTATAATTAGTTGTTTGCGCTGATAGTCGCCTCTTCTTGTTTTGTTTACAATGTCTAAGCCGGTGTAGCCTTGCACATTTATTTTTTTCTGCGATACTATATCACCGGGCACTGCCTCATATAATATGCTGTCTATAGATGCCATTATAGCCTCATCTGTAAGGCCGCGCAAACCCGCATGTGTTTTCATACGGTACACTATAAAGCTACTTCCGTTAGGTATATCCAGACTTATCCAAGATGCTCCGTGGTCTCCCGCACCTAAGTCGTATACAGGAGTAGATGTGTCAAAAGTGAGCTGACCATCGCGTGTGGTGTAGCTTTTATAGGAGCGTTTGTATATGGTATTTTCTAATTTTTCTCTGCGCTTTGCATTGCGCTCACCTTTGTCAAATGGTTTTATGGTGTATCCCATGCCGCGTAGCATTTCTATTACACCACTGTCGCCAGGCAAGTGAGCACAGCCCATACCGGCAAAAATTGTACGGCCACTTTTCATTACACTGTCCATGCGGTGCACAAACACTTTGTTGCGCTCTACCAAAATGTATTTGTCAAAGGCCTCGCTTGTGGTGCGCTTGTTAAGTGAATCTATCAGGTCTAAATCTTGTCTGCGATAGGCCGGTTCCATCTGATCACTCAGCTCTTCCAATTCTTTGCGGTCGCCTTCATCTAAACTTTTCTTCTTTTTGTTTTTAGTATTTCGTTCTTCTTTTCTTGCTTTTTTCAAAAAATTATCGCTCTGCTCATATGTTTCAAGACCTAATGTTTCCTTGCCCAATTTTTTTCCTGTTTGGTATATGTACATATCCAACCAAGTGTCCTCTTCAAAATCGGCACTTGCGCCATAATTGTCATAGCGGAAAAGCATATAGTTAAGCAAGGCAGGATCATACATCATAGCTCCCTGCACTTTTTCGCTTATATCAGTATGCACTTTAAAGTTGTCGCGCAGCATAGGTATAGAGCGGTCGTAGTCGCTCCCAAAACCATAATTGCTGTCCCAACTACCGCGATTGCTGCTATAAAAACGGCCATCCTTATCGTCAAAAATGGCTTGCAGCCAAGCCTCAGGCTCCAGTTCCAATGCCACTACATCTACCTTTTCTATAGCACTATAAAATTTATCGCCCAGATGAAAAACCATTTTGCCACTTATATGCATGGTGCCATATATATAAGATGGTTTGGTGCAGCCGGGGTAGGTTACTTCCCACATCAGGCTTTGGTATTTTTTTTGGGCAAATCCACTATTGGCCATTAAAAATATGGCTAGAATGCAAAACAAGATTTTCGATTTCATAAATAGAATTTTCTATAAAGCGCAGAAAAGGCCTTTTTTATTTTGTATGCGCCTGCCAAAAGTAAGGACGGAGTGGCAAGTAATCAACCCAAGGGCTAGATTGAGGGAAAAACGCTTTGATGGGTTTAGATTGTTCTAAAAAGACATGCCACTAAATTATAAAGTACACAAAATGAAACTATTAGATGTCTAAAACTATCATTCTGTGCGTTATGGATGAAATAGCACTCATTTTTTTAGTAATCGGCTGAACCTTGGCGTACTTTCATTACTTTTGCCGCCCTCAAATAAAAATTTTTTACTTTAAAATATTATGGCCAAGCAAAACGAGAAAGAAGAGTCAATAGTAGACGTGCAAAAAGTAATTGCCAATTCAGAAAACTTCTTTGACAAAAACCGCAAAGCACTTAGCATTGGCCTTGGTGCCATAGCATTGGCCTTTGCCGGATTTTTTGCCTACCAGTACTTATTAGTAAAACCTAAGCAAAAAGATGCCAACAACCTGGCTTATGTATGCGACTATTGGGCTGAAAAAGACTCATTGGAATACGCAGTAATGGGCAAAGATGGTGCAGAGGGTTACCTTGCTATAACAGAAAACTATAGCGGCACTCCTGCAGCTAAGCGCGCACATTACTACTGTGGTGTTTACTTCCGCGACAACAAGGCTGACTATACTCAAGCACTTGAGCATTTCAAAAAAGCTGATTTTGATGACAATGCTGTGGGCATAATAGCTATGGGCAACGTGGGCGATATGTACATAATGCTTGGCAACATAGAAGATGGCGCCTCATGGTTAGAAAAGGCTGCCAAGGCTGCTAACAAAAGCGCCAGCCGCGACTTTACAGGTCCGCTATATGGTCTTAAAGCAGCTAAGGCTTACTTAGAACTTCAGAAAAACGATAAAGCAAAATCTTTGCTACAATTCATTGTAGATAATTATGCTAAAGGCTCGCAAGACTTCAACGAAGCTGAAAAAATGCTTGCATATGTGAGTGCTATGGAATAATGCGCTTTGAAATAAAAGCCAATGGCCACAACTAATTTATCTACTTACGATAAGACTCAAATTCCCGATGCTCGCAATATGCGCATCGGGATTGTTGTTTCTGAATGGAACGCTGAGGTAACTGACAACCTGCTGCGAGGCTGCATGGAAGCCCTTACCGACTGTGGTGCTACGCTTGACTATTTGCATGTGGTGCATGTGCCTGGCAGTTTTGAGTTGCCCACAGGTGCGCAGCTACTTTTAGAAAACAAAAACCTTGAAGCGGTTATATGCCTTGGATGCGTTATTCAGGGCGAAACCAAACACTTCGATTTTGTTTGCAACGCCACCGCACAAGGTGTGCAAAACGTAGCTTTGAAATACAAAAAGCCTATAATATTTGGAGTATTGACAGACAATACCTTAGAACAGTCGCGCGCGCGCAGCGGTGGTGCACTGGGCAACAAAGGCACCGAAGCTGCTATAACAGCTATCAAAATGATAGGGCTGGCAAGAGAGTTGGAGAGGTAATACTTTCTTATTTTACCAACTGCCTATTCCCTTCAATAAATTTAGTAGGATTTAGATAACCAAGAGTATTGGCGCTATAACCCGCGCCAAGCGGCAAACCAACGCGCTCTCTAATTTCTAAATGCAAATGGGCCAGGTATTTCCCTTCTGCAGTGCCTATGGTAGCTATCTGTTGTCCTCTTGCCACAGCATCGCCCTGCTTTACCATTACCTTTTCACTGTGCGCATATAGCGACTCCACCATCATCGTATTTTCTTGGGCCGTTGAATCCTTTACCAATTTTCCTTTCTCAATTTTCCACTTTCCTTTAATTGCATGTGCCACTCTAGAAACGTTGCCCCAACCACCATAGAAGTTAACACTTTCGGTCACCACTCCTTCTGATATGCTATATACAGGGTGGCCCATATCTGTATTACCACCTCCGTTGCCATTCCAGTCATCGCCCAGGTGATTGTTGGCACCAAAACCCTGTGCATTATAATAGCCTTTGGCATTCGGTTTTCCAACAGGGTAATCAAACCCTGTGCTGTAGTAAGTTGGATTATTACAAAAAAACAATTGCAAGGAATCTTCCTGCGTAATTGCTTTACCAGCCACTTCGCTAGGCCCGCTGCCTTGGCTCTGGGCGCACGCTATAAGGCCCAAGCCAAGTATTACCCCAAATACCAGCCATAAGCCATTAATCAAAATACGCTTATTATGGTATG
Organism: Flavobacteriales bacterium; assembly: GCA_031418455.1. Classification (GTDB taxonomy): domain Bacteria; phylum Bacteroidota; class Bacteroidia; order Flavobacteriales_D; family Sanyastnellaceae; genus JANNVZ01. The sequence goes on from JANOXJ010000120.1 coordinate 9,067, forward strand.
TGCTTTGCCAATACATTCGCCAACGCAATAATTCAATTAATTTATTTTGTCAAAAATGCAAAAATTTCTTCTTGTTTTCAGCCTACTCATTATTTCGGCAACCAATCAGGCACAACGTTGGCAGCAGCGTGTAGAATATAAAATAAACGTAGAGCTAAATCACACCACGCATCAATATACAGGCAGGCAAACGCTTACATACATCAACAATTCGCCTGATGAGTTGAAACGTGTTTTTTTCCATTTGTACAACAACGCCTTTCAGCCGGGCAGCGCTATGGACGTGCGTTCGCGCACTATAGAGGACCCGGACAATCGTGTGGGCGACCGCATTTTTGCGCTAAAAAAAGAAGAGCAAGGCTGGCTGCACGTAAAGAATTTGAAAATGGGTGGCAAGCCTGTGAAGTCGTTTTTTGAAAACGAAACCATACTGGAAGTAGAATTGGACAAACCTATTGCACCAGGAGCTAAAGTGATATTTGAACTTGAATTTGACGGGCAGGTGCCGTTGCAAATAAGACGCAATGGCCGCAACAATGCTGAAGGTATAGACTATAGCATGGCACAGTGGTATCCTAAAATGTGCGAATATGATGTGCATGGCTGGCATGCCAACCCCTACGTAGGACGCGAGTTTTATGGCGTGTGGGGCGATTTTGAAGTAAACATAACCTTGGACAATAAATACATAATTGGCGCTACCGGTGTTATCCAAAATGCTGATGAGGTAGGCTACGGATACTCTGATATAAATTTGAAAATGCGCGGTGGCGAAAAGCTAACATGGAAATTTAAAGCGCAAAACGTGCATGACTTTGTGTGGGCAGCCGACCCTGATTTTGTACACGACAAGTTGCAGGTTAGTGGTGGACCAATGCTTCACTTCTTCTACCAGCGCGACCAGGAGTACAGCAAGACATGGCAAGAGATGGAGCCTTTAGCAGCAAGAGCTTTTGATTTTATGAGCAAAAATTTTGGCGTGTATCCATACCCACAATACAGCATTATACAAGGTGGCGATGGTGGCATGGAATATCCTATGGCTACACTTATTACCGGCAACAGAAAATTACCAAGCCTTGTAGGAGTAACGGTGCATGAAGCAGCTCACTCATGGTACCAAGGTGTGCTAGGCACCAATGAGAGCTTGTATGCATGGATGGACGAAGGCTTTACCAGTTTTGCCACTCAAGAAACTATGGACTATTTATTTAAGCAAGGCATGCCAGGCTCACACAAAAGCGCCTATGCAGGATATTTGAGCATAGTGCAAGACGGCAAAGAAGAAGCATTGAGCACACATGCCGACCATTTTATTACTAACTACGCATATGGCACTGCTGCTTACAACAAAGGCGAAGTTTACTTAGCTCAATTAGAATATGTGGTGGGCACTTTCAACTTCCGGACAGGCCTTAGCAACTACTTCCGCGATTGGAAATTTAAACACCCCGACTGTTATGACTTTATACATGTGCTGGAAAAACAAAGTGGTATGGAGCTGGATTGGTACAACGAATATTTTGTAAATACCACTAAGCACATAGACTATGGACTAAATATGGTGGAAAGCAAAGATGCTAAAACACAAGTAACCATAGAGCGTATAGGACAAATGCCAATGCCGCTAGATGTGGAGGTAAAATACAAAGACGGCACCTACGAAACTTTTGTAATAGCACTGGACTTAATGCGTGGCGAAAAACCTGCTGATGGATATAATGGTAAATGGACAGTATTAAAAGACTGGGCATGGGTAAATCCTACCTACACATTAGAAATTCCAAAGTCGGTAAAACAAATAGAAAGCATAGAAATAGACCCAAGCAAACTTTTAGCAGATACAGACCGAAGCAACAATAAATTGATAATAGACCAAGCAGTAGAATTTTTGTGGCGCAAATAATTTTTAAAATAAATACAACTAAGTAATGCTTACCAATCTGCTTGTATTTAGCAAAAATGCTACAAAAGATTTTATAATAAAATTCTGCATCTCACTTGTGTTGCTTTGCCTGGTGGCACCTATAACTATTAGCATGAAGGGCGAAATGCCCATAACAATGCAAACCTTTGTCATACTATTTTGCGCCATAGCATTTGGATGGCGTGTAGGTGGTTTGGCCACTCTTATATACATTGGCTTGGGTGCTGCAGGCCTGCCTGTATTTTCTAATTATAGCAGCGGCTCAGATAAATTATTAGGGCCACATGGCGGTTTCTTTTTTGGCTTCGTTGTGGCAGCAGTATTGGTAGGATACCTAACTGAGTTGCCTCTATTTCACAAACCCTTAGCCGCGCTTATGTTATGGTTTTTAGGCCATATAGTTATTATAGCTATGGGCATTGGTTGGCTTATGAATTTTCCGGTAGACTGGCGTCAAATGCTTAATACCATACTACCTGGTGCCCTTATTAAAAGCGCAGTAGGTGCGCTTTTGGTGCAGCTAATTGTGCGCATACTCTCAGGTAGAAAAATTCGCAAGCGCGCATTTGAAGATTGAGCCTTTTGCCACAGGCTGCCTAAATTGGCACCCTCAACTAAATAAAAAGCAATACAAGTATGAGCCAAACAGTTCAGAAAAAAATAGAAGGCGGAGTAGCCATACTCACCCTAAACCGACCAGAAGTATTCCATAGTTTCAACAGAGAAATGGCACTGGCACTGCAGCACCATATGGATGAGTGCGACAACAATGCCAGTATAAGAGCAGTGATAATAACTGCTACAGGCAAGGCCTTTTGCGCAGGCCAAGATTTGGCAGAGGCCAGCAACCCCAATGGCCCAGGTTTGCAAAAAATAATAAGCGAACACTACAACCCCATTATACTTCGCATACGCAACTTGAGCAAGCCTGTGGTATGCGCTGTAAATGGCATAGCGGCAGGTGCAGGTGCTAATGTGGCTCTGTGTGCCGACATAGTGGTGGCCGCAGAATCCGCCTCGTTTATACAGGCATTTGCTAAAATTGGATTGATACCTGACAGTGGCGGCACGTTTTTTCTACCGCGCCTTATTGGTTTTCAAAAAGCTTCTGCACTTATGATGATGAGCGACAAAGTGAGTGCCACTGATGCTGAGAGAATGAACATGATTTACAAAGTTTTTCCTGACGAAACATTCATGGAAGAAACTATGAAAATAGCACTGTACCTAGCCAGCATGCCTACCAAAGCATTTGCACTTACCAAAAAAGCTTTGAATAGTGCCATGGACAACAACCTGGTAGAACAACTGGAGCTGGAAGAAAAATATCAAATAGTATGCGGCAACTCTCGCGATTCTAAAGAAGGTATAACGGCATTTCTTGAAAAACGGAAACCAGTTTTTACAGGAGAATAATTTTTTATTACGACATAAAAGCATCTGCGCATGGAAAATGTAAACCCAAGAGTATACCCCACAGGCAAGCACACAAAACCAGAAACAGTAACGCCTGAGATGCGCGCACAATACATAGCGCGAATACATGCAATGCCTACAAATTTGCGCAAGGTGGCCATGCAACTTTCCGAAAAACAATTGACCCAATCGTACCGCGAAAATGGATGGACGGCTCGTCAAATTATACATCACCTTGCGGACAGCCATTGCAATATGTACATACGTATAAAGCTGGCCCTTACTAGCGATAACCCCATAATAAACCCTTATGACGAAAATAAATGGGCTGAATTTCCGGATGGAAAAAGTGGCGATATACACATTTCATTAAACCTGGTGGAGGCCTTGCACACGCGTTTAATTAGCACTTTGCACTCGCTTAATAACCAAGATTTTTTGCGCACCTATGTGCACCCCCAGTACCAAACCCAAAGCACTATAGACGAAGTGTTGGCCCTTTATGCATGGCATGGCGACCACCATGTGGGTCAGCTGCAAGTTATTTTAAACGACTGAATAATAAAAACATAAAGTTGCTGCATTGCCTTAAGCAAGCGAAGCAGAAAAAATTTAACCCAATAGACACTTTTATAAAGTTGTATATTTCGCTTGCACTTTAAACAAAGTGAGCATATTTGCTCAAAATTTATTTTTTTTAAGATTAATAAAAAACAGAACGCAATGAGTTGGTTCAAAAGAAAGATACAAGGTGTAACTACCAAAAGCAAAGAGAAGAAAGAAATACCCGAAGGCTTGTGGCACAAATGCTCAGAGTGCAATCATGTAATGACCTCTGAACAACATGCCGAAAACAACTGGGTGTGCGACAAGTGCCAATATCACGACAAAATTGGTTCGCGCGAGTATTTCAGCATATTGTTTGACGACAATGAATTTGCAGAAATAGCACCTAACATGACCAGTGGCGACCCACTGGAATTTGTGGATACAAAAAACTACAAAGAGCGCATAAAAACTACCATAAAGAAAACAGGACTTAAGGATGCCATTCGTGTAGGGCATGGAAAAATAGAAGGTGCAGATGCTGTAATAGCCTGCATGGATTTTGCATTTATAGGTGGTAGTATGGGCAGTGTAGTGGGCGAAAAATTTGCCAAGGGTGTAGATCAAGCCATTAAGAAAGATTGTCCTTTTATATGCATATCCAAATCGGGTGGAGCCCGCATGATGGAAGCCGGTTTTTCGCTCATGCAAATGGCTAAAACCAGCGCTAAACTTACCCAACTTGCCGAGGCAAGATTGCCATATGTGTCTTACTTAACCGACCCAACCACAGGAGGTGTTACAGCTTCGTTTGCCATGTTGGGCGATATAAATATAGCCGAGCCAAAAGCCTTGATAGGTTTTGCAGGACCGCGCGTGGTAAAGGAAACCATTGGAAAAGATTTGCCACAGGGTTTCCAAAGCGCTGAGTTTGTATTGGAACACGGTTTTCTTGATTACATAGTAGAGCGAAAAGATGTGAAGCACCGCTTAGCGCAAAGCTTACTAATGATGAAAAAGTAATTTGAGAATTTGAAAATGAATTTTATCATTTTCAAATTGACACATTCTCAAATTGTCTTATTAGTACTGCTCTCCTTCGTTAGGGAAATTTTTACTTTTTACATCGGCTACATATTGCTGCACTGCCTGGTGCATTTGTTCGCCTGCGTGCATATATCTGCGCAAAAAGCGTGGACTAAAATCTTGGGTAATGCCCAACATATCATGCACCACCAATACTTGTCCGTCTACACCTGCACCCGCACCTATGCCTATGGTGGGCACCTCTATACTGGCTGTAACTTCGGCAGCTAACTTGGCCGGAATTTTTTCGAGCACAATGGCAAAACAACCATATTCGGCTAACAGCTTGGCATCGCTGCGAAGGCGTGCTGCTTCTATTTCCTCTTTAGCACGCACCTGGTAAGTACCAAATTTGTATATGCTTTGTGGTGTAAGACCTAAGTGTCCCATTACAGGAATGCCTGCTGAAAGTATGCGCTGCACACTTTCTCTTATCTCCTCGCCACCTTCCATTTTCACTGCGTGGGCACCACTCTCCTTCATTATTCTTATAGAAGAATTTAAGGCCTCTTTGCTATTGCCTTGGTATGACCCAAAAGGTAAATCTACCACCACCAACGCTCTTGAAGCACCGCGCACCACGGCCTGTGCGTGGTATATCATTTGGTCCAGCGTTATAGGCAAAGTAGTTTCATGACCCGCCATTACATTGCTTGCACTATCGCCTACCAATATTACATCGCACCCTGCTGCGTCTACAATTTTAGCCATGCTAAAATCATACGATGTAAGCATCGAAATTTTTTCGCCTTTGTGCTTCATGTCCTGAAGCGTTTGGGTAGTTACACGCTTTATTTCTTTGTTTACTGACATGGGTGTAGTGTGATTATGAATGAAAACAAATTGGAAAAATGCTTTTTTATAAATCTAAAACTCATTTATAAAAAATGGGCTTTTATTTTCTAAGATAGATTGATAGCCTCTACTGATTTAATTTGTGGCACTGCTGCTCTTATAGCGCCTTCCACGCCTGCCTTCATAGTCATGGCACTCATGGCGCAGCCACAGCAAGCACCGTGCAGTTCCACACGTGCCGTCATATCGCTAGTTACCTCCACTAAAGTTATGTTGCCTCCATCAGCCTCCAGATATGGTCTAATGCTCTTTAGCGAATTGTTTACTTTATCAAATATTTCTGAATTCATTAGGTGGCGAAGGTAGTTACTGTTTTTGGTTTATAAACGAAGGATTTCTTTTTATCATTTTCTATTTCTTTCGTGCATTTAATGCTCTATAAGAAATGCAATCAACTCGAATGAGGAGTTAATTCAATGGTTTAAAAAAAATCATTCCGCATCCGTTGTTTCCTTTTTCTTTTTTCTAAAAGGCAACATTCTAAGTTCCTTTTCAAAGTTATTAATTATAGCATCAAAATATTGGAATGCAGGTGTACCATCTTGCATTACTGCAGGGCGGCCTGCATCGCCTGCCTCGCGCACACTTTGTATAAGTGGCAGTTGGCCAAGAAAGGGCACTTGCAAATCTTCTGCTAAGTTTTTTGCACCATCTTTACCAAACAAGTAATATTTATTCTCAGGCAGTTCTGCTGGTGTAAACCAACTCATGTTTTCTACCAAACCAATAATGGGAATGTTGATAGCCTGTAACTGAAACATGGCAACACCTTTGCGCGCATCGGCCAGAGCTACCTCTTGTGGGGTGCTTACTATAACTACACCACTCAGTGGCAACAGCTGCACTATGCTAAGGTGTATGTCGCCTGTGCCGGGCGGTAAGTCTACTATCATGTAATCCAATGGGCCCCAGTGGGAATCATTTACCAATTGGTTTAAGGCCTTATTGGCCATGGCACCGCGCCACACCACTGCCTGATTTATATCTGCAAAAAAACCAATGGACAACATTTTCACACCGTACTGCTCCACCGGTTCCAACACGTTTTTACCATCTACTTCTATCACCTTTGGTCGCTCGTGCACCACATCTAACATAGTGGGTGCGCTGGGTCCATAAATGTCGGCATCTAAAAGTCCTACTTTATATCCTCTGCGTGCAAGGCCTGCGGCCAGGTTCACGCTTACTGTGCTCTTGCCTACTCCACCCTTGCCGCTTGCCACAGCTATTATGTGTTTTACACCGGGCAGCACTTTGCGCAAATCGCCCTCGCGCTCATCGCCACTTATGGGCAGCACCTCGCAGTCCACCTTCCACTCGTTGCCTAGCACACGGTGTATGGCAAATTCGCAAGCCTCGCGCATACGCATTTTGCTATGCATAGCAGGGTTGCTCACCTTTACTTCCAGTGTAATGGTGTTGTCTTTTACATCTACAATTTTTACTAATCCCAAGGCTACAATGTCCTTTTTCAAATCGGGTTCAGTTACATTGCTAAGGGCTTCTAATATGGCTTGGCGAGATATACTCATAGGCTGCAAATTTACTACTCTGCCAATGCTTTTATCCTATTTTTTGATTTTTAAATCCGCTCGCATTTATTCATTTTTTTTGTAAGTAATCTGAAGTACCAAAGCATTTTATTCGCCATTACAATTTACTCAACTATTTTTGCTCGTCCTAAATCTCATTTTTTTCTAATTTTCTTTACTCTGGCATTTTATGAAAACACTATTGAAACCTGCACTTACTTCATTTTTGGTTGTTCAATCATTGCTGCTTTTTAGCCAATGCGAAACAGGCCGCTACCGCGATTTTGTTTTCGAAAATTTTCAGGTAGCCAGCGACATTGAGTATGGCAACAACTTAAGTTATAATGGTGCAGAAACCACTCTTCTATTGGATGTATATACACCAGTAGGCGACCAGGAAAATCTAAGACCATTGGTAATAATGTGTCACGGAGGATTTTTTGCAGCTGGCGACAAAGCAGCCACAGATGTAGTGCCGGCATGTAGCGATTTGGCGCGCATGGGCTATGCTGCAGCAAGCATTAACTACCGCCTGGGTTTCCCCATTACTTTTAACCTTGCAGGTCCTATGTCAGCGGCTGTATTGCGCGCTGTGCAGGACTTAAAAGCTTCTATAAGATATTTTAGAAAAACCGTGGCTGAAAATGGAAATCCGTATAGTATTGATACTACTCAAATTTATGTGGGGGGATTTAGTGCCGGTGGTTTCACTTGCCTGCATGCTGCTTATATGCAAGATGACGAATTGCCAACCAGCATAGACCTAAGCCAACCTGGACTAGATGGTGGCGTGGAGGGCCTGAGTGGCAACGAGGGCTACTCTTCTGACTTTAATGCCCTTATTAGCATATCAGGCGCCATAGTAGATTCAACTTACATTGAGGCCAATGATAAGCCCGCATGCCTCCTGCATGGAACTGGCGATACAGTGGTTCCGTTTGACAGCGACATGCTTGTAATAGCCGGTTTATTTCAGGTGCAAGAGGTAGATGGTAGCAATAGCATAGACCAAAAACTAACTGAACTGGGCATAGACCATTGCTTTGAAATATATGAAGGCCAAGGCCACGTGCCAAGTGTTCTGCAAACGGCTTATTATGATACCACTCTTTCCATCATGACCAACTTTTTGTCGCACTATGTGTGTGGTGCCCCGCTCGATTGCAGCTATAGAGAAATACTTACTTCAACTAAAGAAGTGAGCCAAGCCAAGCCAATGCGAGTGTGGCCAAGCCCCGCAGCTAACACTTTATTTGTGCAGCCCAATGATGCTGAAATGAATGCCTTGGAAATAATAAACGCTACTGGCCAAATAGTGCTTACAGTGCAAAAAGTAGTGGGTAGCCAAACCACAGAAATAGATATAGCACACCTTAGCTGCGGTTATTACATAGTGCAAAGGCATAGCGGACTGAGCAATGTGAGCAGAATAGGCTTTGTAAAACAATAAACCATAGCCTGCATTTCGCAATTCATACTGTGCGGTTAGCAACTAAAAAAACGAGTATTACGTTAGAACTCCACTTTGGCAACATCTTTGAATACCGAAATATCGTATTTAAAAATACTTTAGCCTCAACATAAAAAATTTAGACAAAACACTTACATGAAAAAACTAGTTTCAACCCTTACAGCAGCAGCCCTAATATTTGGCGCTTACAGCTTTACTACCATCCAAAAAAGTGCAAAAGCCATGAAAATGGTGGAGAAAACCACTGCTATGGGTACAAACGTGGGCGATACAGCTCCAGATATAGAAATGGCCGGTATGGACGGTAAAGCAATAAAACTATCTGGCTTAAGAGGTAAAATGGTGCTTATAGACTTTTGGGCATCGTGGTGCGGACCGTGCAGAAGAGAAAATCCAAACGTGGTAGGTGCTTACGAAAAATACAATAAAGCTAAATTTAAGACTGCTAAAGGTTTTGAAGTATTCTCAGTGTCGCTAGACATGAATGCTGATGCTTGGAAAAAAGCAGTAGAAGCTGATGGCCTAAAATGGAAAAACCACGTAAGCGACCTAAAAGGATGGAGCAATAGCGCTGCAGCTGTATACGGTGTAAGCAGCATTCCTATGAGTTTCCTTATTGATGAAAATGGAGTAATTGTAGCTAAAAACCTTCGCGGCTTGCAACTACACACCACTCTAGACCAATATGTGAAAAGTCTGTAATAGATAAGTAGATAACAAACCAATACATTTGCGCCCCCTCAGAAAAAATCTGAGGGGGCTTTTTTTGGCCTTCAATTTTTTCTGACAGCTTATCAAATTGAGCCGGTTGCTCAGGAGCATTTCTCAAAATAAAAAGAAGACTACCAACTGCTACTCCCACGACAAAGCAGACATCAGGAGGCCAAAAAAACTGACAGAATGACCCATAAAAATCAATGGCAAAGAACTTGACAACACGCGTGCGTAACATTTTCAGACCTATGAAACCAGAAGACGTAAACGAAACAATGAATACCGAAGAAAACGTGCAGAATCCGGAAAACACCGCACACGAGGCGCTTACCGATGCGCACAACCCCGACCTGGGCGAAAAAGAACCTGCACCGCAACCTGTAGAAGAAAAATCTGAAGAGGAAAAGTGGAAGGAGTCCGCTGCTGATTGGCGTGACAAATACCTGCGTCTTTATGCCGAATTTGACAATTTCAGAAAACGAAGCCAAAAGGAGCGTTCTGACTTGTTGCAAACTGCCAGTTCTGACGTGATAAAAGAAATGCTTACCGTGCTGGACGATTTTGACCGCGCTGTAAAGGCAAATGAGAAGGTAGAGGACATTGCTATCGTAAAAGAAGGTTTTGTGCTTATACACCAAAAGCTATACAGAATTTTAGAAAACAAAGGCCTGAAGCCAATGAATGCAAACGGCCTTCCCTTTGATACAGACTTTCATGAGGCAATTACCCAAATACCCGCCCCAACACAAGATTTGAAGGGCAAAGTGGTAGATGAAGTGGAAAAAGGATATACACTGCATGATAAGGTAATTCGTTTTGCCAAAGTGGTTATTGGTCAGTAATAAATTTTTTGTAAGAAAAAGGATAATTGAAAAAAAACTCCTGAATAACTGAATAAAAGAAATGCCTAAAAGAGATTACTACGACATACTTGGAGTTTCGAAAGGAGCTAGCGAGGCCGAAATAAAAAAGGCCTACCGTCAGCTTGCGCTTAAATATCACCCAGATAAAAACCCGAACGACAAAGCTGCAGAAGAAAAATTTAAAGATGCGGCAGAGGCATATGATGTGCTAAGTTCACCCGAAAAAAAACAACGCTACGACCAGTTTGGTCATAGCGGAATGGGCAATGGTGGAGGATACGGTGGCGGTGGTATGAATATGGATGACATATTTAGCAACTTTGGCGACATATTCGGAAGTGCTTTTGGTGGCGGATTTGGCAACGGTGGCGGTGGCTCCAGAAGAGTAAAAGGCAGCAACCTAAGAATAAGGGTAAAACTAAACCTGGAGGAAATTGCCACAGGCACTACCAAAAAAATAAAGGTATTTAAACTAGTAAATGCCGAAGACATAAACTACGATACCTGCGGCACTTGCAAAGGCGCAGGCCAGGTAAGAAGGGTAACACAGACTATGCTAGGTGCTATGGCCACCACCAGCACTTGCCCGCAGTGTGGCGGTGTAGGCAAAACCATAAAGAGCAAACCCAAAGACACTGACGAGCATGGCCAGCGCAGAAGAGAAGAAGTAATAGAAATAAATATACCCGCAGGCGTAGGCGAAGGAATGACGCTAAATGTGGCCGGCAAAGGCAACGCAGGCCCATTTGGAGGCGTGCCTGGCGACTTGCTGGTGCAGATAGAAGAAGAAGAGCACCCAACATTAAAACGCGATGGGGTGAATCTTTATTACGATCTTTATGTAAACTTTGCAGATGCAGCTTTAGGCAC
>JANOXJ010000121.1:0-54421 GCA_031418455.1 Flavobacteriales bacterium
ATTCAAAAAAATATCTTGCGACATTTTATGATGCTCTGGTGATGAAGTGCGGTGGTATTCATCAAACGAAATTCCGAAATCCGCAAAGGCCTTTTTCATCAATTCGTGATAATAATCTACAATTTCGCGCGGTGTTTTGCCTTCTTTTTTTGCGCGCAGTGTAATAGCTGCACCATGCTCATCGCTTCCGCAGATAAAAGCCACATCCTTTTGGTTGGCACGCAGGTAGCGCACATATATATCTGCATTTAAGTATGCACCGGCTATGTGGCCTATGTGCAACGGGCCATTAGCATAGGGCAACGCAGAGGTTACTAAATATCTTTTGGGTTCTTTATTCATTGCTATTTCGTGGTGCGAAGTTAACAACTGAAAGGGCTACAAACAGCAACCAATTAGGAGGATTTAGACAATCCAACTTAGTCAAACTAAATTAGAACGAATATCCCAAACGTTTCATTTCCACCTCATTGTTTACATAAAAACTGATAAGAAATAACGCGGAAAAATTTGGGCCTTTAATGTCAGTGCCACGCACATTGTGGTAATTGGTATAGTTGTATTTGCCCAGCACACCTAAGTGGCACACATTGGTAACTCGCAGGTTGTAAGTTAATCCGGTATTGGCTATCACCGTGGGCAAATATTTGCGCGGTGTGCTGGCAGTGCCATCATCAGGATTGGGGTCTTGCACATTGCGCAAGCTTTCAGGCAGCACATTTAAATGGTCGTAACCAATGCCAGTGCGCCAACCAAATCTGTGGCGCAGGTTGGGCGAACGCCATATGGTTTTGTCAAACTCAAGACCCAAATAAAAACCCGAAATGTAATCGGTGGCATGCAACGAATCTTTGTAATACACCATTACAGAATCTGTTGGGGTAGCACCCAGTTTTGCCTCCAAGGCCAATTCCAGAATATTGGCTTTGCCATAAGTGCCTCCTAAGGTAAAACCAATAACTGAATTAATTCCCAATTTGGAAGCGCCCAACATGGGCAGCCATGCACCAGTGCGCAACTGAAAGTGCGCACCATTTTCCGAGAGCATATTTTTTTTGCGTTGCAAAAATTGCTTTTGCATGGCTGTGTTTTTCATCTTGTCCGATTTCAAAAGTGCCAAGGCATCTGCTCTATAGCCGCCCAGCATAAGGCACACCAATTCGTCAAAAGTATTTTCCTTTAATGTAGTCAATATTCTTTCTGCCCTGTCAGCTATTGCATCTATGTACAGATGCTCATACCTCATATTATACCCATTGTAACTGTAGTATTGCGTGCGGTAATATTTATTATCAAACTCGCTGTCGATGAGTGCATTTATAAACTCCACTGAATCTGACACCTCTATTTTGCGCTGTTGCATTAAATCCAAAATGGCTCCCGCATATATCATTTCATTATCGGGCAAGCATTTGTTTTTCCAGATAGCATATACCTGCCTTGCGCTGTCTGCCCTGTCTTCGCGTATATATTTAGCAAGAAAGTACATAGCATTGTTGCGTATATTCATGCAATCGTCAAAACTTTTTTGCAGCGCAGAATCCAAAGAAATTTGGCCTATAGAAAACAAAGAAATAAAACATGCACATAATGTCACGTGTATTTTCATGGTAGAAAATTTAGATTTATAACTACGAATATAGCACTCTTACTTTTGTTTAAGTCTTTGCTATTTAATCTTAAAAGTGAGCAGTTTCTCTTCGCATTTTTGCATTCAATGAAGATTCAAATACCATCATTTTTACAACCGGGCGATACCATTGGAATAGCTGCTACAGCAAGGTGGATAACACCAGAGCAGTTGCAGCCGGCTATAGATCTGTTTCACTTGTGGGGATTTAAAACTAAAATAGCTTCCAACGTTCACACCCAACATTTTCAGTTAGCCGGAGCAGATCAACTGCGTGCACTTGAGTTGCAAAAAATGCTGGATGATGAGCAAATAAAAGCCATCATAATAGCGCGTGGTGGTTATGGCACTGTGCGTGTTATAGACCTATTGGACTTTACACAGTTTTTAAAAAAACCAAAATGGATATGTGGCTACAGTGATATAACCATACTGCATGCTCACCTTAACACGCTAGGCATTGCTAGCATACATAGCACCATGCCCATTTCATTTCCCGATGCTACACAAGAGGCACTGCACGATTTGCAACTGGCGCTTACAGGCAAATTAAAAAGTCATGAAGTAGACAATTCGGCAATTGAAATATCGTATTCATCATTGGTACAACTGCCTATACTTGGTGGTAACCTATCTGTACTATACAGCATGCTTGGCAGCCGCAGCTTAGTGCATTGGCAAGCCGCTACTGCCGCGGGTTATTTTCTTTTTATAGAAGATGTGGATGAAATGCACTATCACCTTGACAGAATGATGATGGCACTGCTGCGTGCAGATATTTTAAAAAATGCACGAGCTATAATTTGTGGTGGCATGACACAGATGAAAGACAACACCCTTCACTATGGTTTTACTAACGATAACCCATGGGGGTATGATGCTATAGCCACTGTAAAACGTATGGCTGATGAATTAAACATACCAGTCATTTTTAATTTTCCGGCAGGACATCAAAATGATAACCGCGCATTTTATTTGGGCGTGCCCGCTGTAATAAATCTTTCAAAAGAAAAAGTGACCATAGCATATCAAGTGTGATATTCAATGGTCACTTAAGTATTAGAAATAAATTCTTATATTCTATCTCAGTAGTGTGACAGTGCCGTCAGCTACTTCAATTTTTCCATCGCGCAGTGCTTCCACTTCCAGGCGCCATACAAATGTGTCAGTGTTCACATAATATTCGCCACCATCAGCACCACCTGTCCAGGCCATTTCGGGGTCTTCAGTGTAGAAAATTGGGTCGCCCCAACGATTGAAAATCCAGAAGCGGTATGTGTTAGGTTTATAACCTGTCACCACCGGCTGAAATACATCATTTATGCCATCGCCATCAGGTGTAAATGTGTTGGGCACATACACTTGTAGCACACTTTCAATTATAATGTCCTGACAAAGAGTGTCGGCACAACCCTCGCTGCTGGTAGCCGAAAGGCACACCTGAAACACACCCATATCATAATCAGGAAAATTGAATGTTGGGTTCATTACTTGCGATGTAGAACCACCAAAGAAATTCCAGCTGTATGACACAGCACCTTGCGACAGGTTGGTAAATTGCACATTGTGCTCCAATACCGTTACCGGTTGTGGGTCCCATGTAAAATCTATTTCAGGATAGCCATGCACAATAATTGGATCGTCCAGCGAATCGCTTCCCACGCAGCCATGCTCGGTAGTTACTGTTAGCGATGGATAAAATTCCTGTTGCAACATATTGGTTGTAAAATCAAACTCAACAGTCTCGCATGTTGGTATAGAAAATCCATTATCAAAATCCCAAAGGCAAGTAACAGCATCATTCACCGGCTGTGTAAGATTTACTAATTGCACAGAAAGTGGGAAACAACCTTCGCTTATGTCATTATCAATAAGTACCTCAGGAGTATCCCAAACGTGCACACATACGGTATCGGTTTTAGGCACACTGCAACCATCGCTGGCTATTACATAATAGCAGCGGTCTACAAAAGGACATACCTCCGTAGTATCATTTGTAGAAATAAGCACATCGTCTAACGGTGCTGGTGGTATTTCATACCATTCGGTTTGCACGTTGCCATTGCCACCACCTGCTGTGCAGAATAGTTGAGCACAATCATACTCGCATATAAATAAACTGTCGGCACCATTTTGTGTGCTAAGTGTAATTTCAGGAAACATATCAGCCACCACCATAGCAGTGTCGCTATAGCAGCCAAGTTGATCTTGTGCTACACCGTATAGTGTTATAGCTTCTTCTATATCATAACAATATGGATTGTCTGTGCTTACAGCAGGTGCTATAAGATCTGGATTGTCAAACCAGCTTATTTGCAGAGCACCCGTACCACCGCTTGCGGCAGCAGCAAAGCACACCTCGTCTAAATAACAGAAAGTATCTTGTGTCCAAACAGGATTAAAGTTTACCTCTGAAGAAATAATGATTACCTCTACAGTGTCGCATGTAGAGCACACATCTATCACATTGCCATTGTCGTCCAGTACACTGAACACAGTGCAAATTTGGTATTCGCATGGCGGCAAATTGTCAAATACTGCAGTGTTACTAAAAATTGTTTCGGTGTAGTTGCAGCCATTAATACCTGTAATATTGATAGAAGTAGTACCATCAGTAACCGTTACTGTGCCCAAGTCATATGCACACGTGGCGTTGGTTACTTGTATATCATCTATAGTTTCGGGCAGGCGCTCGTTTATGGTAACGCTACCGGCAATGGTGCAGCCTATATTATCTTCTATAGTAAAGTTGTAAGTACCCGGGCAAAGATCGTTGGTGCTTAGTTGAGTTAAATTGCCACTCACGGTGTAAGGTGCAAAACCTCCACTTGGAGTTAAACTAATTTCACCATTACAGGTTCCAAAGCAAACCTCTTCTGTATAATCTGAAGCAAAAGCCAAAGGAGTTCCCACTATCACATCCGCTGTTTGGGTAGATGTGCAAGATACAGTGGCAAAGTTGTCTGTTCCTGTTACTTCATATGTAGCATTGCCTGATGGGCATGCCACAACAGAAGCAGTGTTCAAAGGCGCCAGTGTTCCATCGCCCGCTGTCCACACATAATCATCGGCACCGCTAGCTGTAAGCGTAGTGCAATCGCCATTGCAAAGCGAATCTGGATTAGCGGTAATAGCTATAACAGGTAGTGCGTAATATGTAACTAAAGCATCATCGCTTGCTGTGCAACCACCTACCACCGTAGTGGCAGTAACGGTATAAATGGTGTTGCCTGCGGCAGCGCTATTCACTGTGGGTTGTGCTATGGTAGAAGAACCAACTATTTGGCTCACAGGAGCGGCAGTCCACGCATAGGTAACACCTCCTGCTGCAGGGGTGCCTATGGTTACATCACCATCCACACATTGTTCCATATCAGCTCCTGCATTCACCGCAGGCAGCGCTATGGAAGTTACTATAATATCATCGGGTACGTTGCTTACACATCCATTAGGATCTGTTACAGAAATGATGGTGTAAGTTCCAGCTACACAAACGTTATATGTAGCACCATCGGCCACAAGAGTTTCTGCTAAGGCCGGTGCAGGATTGGTAAAGTCTGGAGTAAAAGGTCCAGTGCCAATAATGTCCAATTCTATGTCCACACAAGAACCCGCACAAAACGAGGCCGTGTTAGCCGTCCAGGTTACAGTAGGCAAAGCATTTACGGTAAGTGTAGCCGCTGGTATATCAGCAGTGTTAGTACAACCATTGTTATCCGTAACAGATATTATATCATATGTGCCATTTGCTGTTGCTGCATAATTATAGGGGCTTGTTACATTGTCCACACTGTCATTCGCACCAATAGGATCGTCCATTACAAAATCCCAAGGCGATTCTCCGGTAAGGAATGTAACCACAAAGTTGTGGCTACTGCCTTGGCAAGCACTAGCGTTGCCGCTAATAGTAGCAGTAGGCAAAGGATTTATTAGCACCGCTAAAGTGCCACCTGCTACAGTGCCGTTGCACAATGTGTTTAGAGCACCACCGCTGGTAACGGAAACAAGTGAAACCTGAATGGAGATACAAACCTGGAAAGTGTACGGGCTAGCGCCTGCAGGCACAGTTACTGTGGTATTCGCACCGCCTTGTGCATACGTTAAAACCCAAG
Source organism: Flavobacteriales bacterium (assembly GCA_031418455.1). Taxonomy (GTDB): domain Bacteria; phylum Bacteroidota; class Bacteroidia; order Flavobacteriales_D; family Sanyastnellaceae; genus JANNVZ01. Next base: position 5,743 of record JANOXJ010000121.1, read on the forward strand.
GACCAGTGCCGGTGAGGCCTACTGACAATGTTACACAACTACCTTGGCAAGCCTCTAATCCATTGGGTGCTGAGAGCGTAGCAATTGGTACCTCGTACCAGGTAACAGGCTGCGCGTTAGAATAATCTATATAAGGTGCAGGCGTATTTAAATCAACCAATCCCCCGGCCGCAGGATTTCCAGCTACTGCTACTATGTAGTAAGTTGTACCAAAAACTGTGGTACCAGAAATATAATTAAAAGTTGCAGAAGTGGCGTTGCTAGCTAAAACTGTATAGGGTGCAGGGCCACTTGTAGTGGTAAGAATCCACATTAATTCATCATTGGCATCCAGCACCATATCATTATTGTATGTGCCACCAACAGCTACTGGCCCACATACCTGAATAGGTGTGTTGGCCATAGAACCAGCATCTGTAACAATAGGGCAGAAATAATTGGTCATATTCATGGTAACCAAATTACAATCGTGCTGGTCGCTAAATGTCCACGCGCCAGAACCAGGGGCGCTTGGGCTACCTGAAATAGCACCGGTTAAATATGAGTTAGCATCGGTAAATGCTCCCGCTGAGCCGCCAACTGCTTCATCATATGGCAATTCGCCACCACTAATATCATACTGCACCTGAAAGGTGTATGGGGTAACAGCAGTATTGCATATAGTATCCATAGCCTGCACTGCTATCAAGGTATTCATGTTCACTGTAATGCTATTGTTCACTATGGTAGAGCATTGTGGCGATGCATCCAGATATATTTTCTCTAACGTGTAAGTCTGTGTAGTTAAAGGACTATCTATGTATGAAAAAGGATTGTTTTGACCCGAAAATGTAACGTCTAGATTAGTACCCGGGTTCTGCTGAAACACCAAAGTAACACCCAATGCAGGACTAAAAGTAGCATTGAGTGTAACAGACTCGCCCGGACAAAGCTCTGTGTCGCTAGCTGTGTAGGTAAGCAATGTAGGATACTGTGCTACAGTAACGGTAGTGCAAGAATTTAGGTTGCTATTGTTAGCGTTGGTGCAATTAGCATCTATTACAGAAGTTATGCAATACGTGGCATTGCTGGTAGGGCATACGTTAAATGAAAATGGTGAAGCAACAATATTTAGTGCTACTTGCGCAACCCCATTTCTGGTATAGTTTACCGTCCACGGGCCTACACCTGTGCATGTAAAAATAATATTTTGGCAAGAGCCATTGCATAAAGTATCACCACCGCTAACGGTGGCTGTAGGCAAGCAATTTAATGTAACATTTAATGGAGGGTTGGCCGCATCTGTACTTGGGCACGCAGGTGCGTTGGTGTATTCCACACTTTCTATATCGTATGCGCATGTGCCACATACAGTAGGGTCAGGCACGTTTATAGTGCCGTTGTCGGCTACCGTAACACTGCCACCAGTAAGCGGAGCGCAACTGCTATAGGTAACCACATAATTACCCGCTTGGCTTATATCCACATCCAACACCACGTTGCCACCCACGCATAGGGCGGGTTCAGGCAAAAAACTTGCGGTTACAAGCGGCCTTACTGTCACCATTTGAGTATTTCCAATATCTGCAGTACAACCGCTTGCATCTGTAACTGTGTCAAGTGTGTAAGTATCGGTAGTTGCCGGATTTACTACAAAAGTGTGTACTGGATTTAAAAGCGTTCCTAAATCGGTCCAGTCGTTATTAGGCCCATCATCATTAGTAACCGGAGGGTCGTCCCAGATAACATCAAAAGGAGCTGAACCACTTGTAAGAGTGATAGTCATGGTAGTAGAACCACCGGCACAAATAGTGGTAGCCCCGGTAAATGAAACAACGGGAGCAGGCACATCGGCTACTGTGGCATTGGCACTGGTGATGGTGCAGCCATATACTGCATCTGTAACAGCTACATTGTACACCGTAGCACCGCCATTAAGCCCTGTAATTGTTTGTGGGTCGGCTAGTGCCCCATTCGGATCAATATTCCAATCGTAGAGGTATGTTCCAGAGCCATCGCCTGTGGCATTAGCTGTTACGGAACCGTTTACCGCACTGCATGTTTCTGCAGAGGAAACTACGTTAACTGCTGTAAGTGCCACATGCACGGTAAGCGTGTCAGAAACGTTGCATTGGGGTGGTATACCTGCCGCTGTTACTCTATACACCGTGGTTACATCAGGTGTTAAAGTCTGGTTAGGCGTAGGGCCGGCCAAGCCGCTAGTAGCATCGCCTGACAATACTGACCATTGGTAGTTGTTACCATTTATACCAGATGCTATTGCTGTAACCGATTGGCCAAGGCAAATGGTAGTGTCGGTAATATTTAATTCTATGTTAGGCCTTACATGCACTGTTATTTGAATAACATCCGTATCAGGATTGGGGCAGGCATTATCGGTAGCAGTTATAGTAAGCACATAAGGCGATGCAGTAGTCATGGCGCCTGTGGTAAGGAGGGTAAAAGTTCCTATTGCAGGGTTTATATCACTGGCGTTTTGTACAAATGTGAAACCAGGGTCAACATCAGGTGCATTCACGCCCCAAGTAAGGGTAATAGCTTTAGTGAGGTCTGCATTATTAGCCTCTACAGTAAATTGCAAAGTATCGCCAGCGCAGGCCTCCACGGTGGTGCCATTTATAAGGTTAGTTTCGTTGCCTACCGAGGTTACGTTAGGCACATCGAAAGCTGTAATAGTTGGCACACAGTTGCGCACAACTATGGTCATGTTTTCATAAATAACACCTACTGTGTTGCCGCCACTGGTCATGGTTATTTGCACCACAAAGGCATAATTGCCAAGGTTGGCACCGGGGTTAGCCCAGTTAAGCAAAGCACCAGCAGCATTGGGTGTAATGGTTAGTCCGGCAGGCGCGCTGTAGTTAGGTATGCCCACAGTAGCATCTATAGTAGCACCGGTAGTAAGAGTGGGTTGTATGCTGTATGCAAGGGTATAACCACCAGGGTTAGCCACGTTTATCTGATGCGTAAAAGCCAGGTTTTGGCAAGCATACTCAATAGCCGGAGCGGCAAAAGATGAGGTAATATCTATAGAGTTAGCGCAGGCTATGTTGGTATTTATAGAAGTTTGGATATAAGCATCTATAGGGTTGCCGGCTATGAAGTTGTCCATGTTCTGGAAGTAATTCCAGCTACCGTTATTCCAAATTACCTCCCAGGTGCATCCGGCAGCAAGAGTAACCGTTCCTGAATAAGTAACCTGAATGGTGCCTGGTGCTAAGCCGCCAACACAGGAGCTGCTGGCCAATTCGGTAGCACACAGGTCTGAAATTTCCACAGCACTAACATAATCTAAGTATACAGAAAAAGGCAATTCTCCGCAGCCAGAGGGAAAGAAATAGAAATTTTCAGTAGCGGGGTCGCCAGGAGTGCCATAGCAATCCTTGTACATGGTAAATGTAATTTCATATTGGTCGCCACCAAGGCACTCCCAGGTAATATTGCCACCCAACACGTGGTTAGCAAAGGAGTTAGCACCTAGAGCACTAATAGCAAGTATACACAACAGTCTTTTCAACATCATTCGGTAGGTCCTTTTTTTAGGATAAAATGGTCAAGGCACACTAAGCCCGTAAAAATCTTCATAAATGATAGCCGCAAATATGGTCCTTAATAAGGTTTTCAACAATTGGCTATCGATGGAACGCACAAAATGCCCGTCTTGCAGCGCGTTTCATAATCAACAGACTATGGTTTTGTTCAAAATGGTGCATGTAAATCAGAAAAAAAACAACTGCCATGGCATCATCCGGTTTTCCGAGGTCAAATTACCAAACCAATAATTGATTATGAACAATAGGGAAAATACTTTGAAACCTGTATGAGATAGCTAACTTTGCACGCTTGCTTTTTTAAAAAAACAACTCAATTGACCACAATGAAAAAAACTTTACTTTTTAGCTGTGCTTTAGCAGCCACTCTGTTTTCAAATGCACAAAACTGTGCAGACATATTTATATCAGAATATGTAGAAGGTACATTCAACAACAAAGCTATAGAGCTTTATAATCCTACCAACCAGGCCATAGTATTGGATGGCAACTACAAAATGGGTCGCGACCGCGATGGTGCAGGAAACCCTATGTTCTTAGACCTGCAAGGAGTAATACCTGCGCATGATGTGCGCGTGTTTGTATTGGACAAACAAGATCCCAATGGCACTGGCAACGAAATAATGGTAGACCTTGCATTAGCAGCTAAGGCTGACACATTTGTAAATCCTATATATGTACAAAACAACTCACCTATGTACTTCAATGGTGACGATGCTTTTGTACTGGCACGCACCAACAATACAATATTAGACGTAATAGGCAAAATAGGCGAAGACCCAGGCAACGGATGGTGGGTACCAGGCGACCCAAACACTGCTTGGTGGACAGTAGACAATACGCTAATTAGAAAGAGCACCGTTCAGCAAGGTGTGCTTGTTAACCCAGATGTATTTGACCCATCTATGGAATGGGACAGTATACCGGTAAACTCGTTTGACTCATTGGGCTATCACTTCTGCACATGCGGAGTGGTGGGTGTAAATGAAGTAGCTCCATCTTACGAGTTTTCGTTATTCCCTAATCCTATAGCACATGGCCAGTTTGCACTTAAGAGCAGCAGTGCTATGCTATCATTTAGCGTAATGAATTTAGATGGTAAACTAATACACAGCGAAAAGCTAAACAACGGAACGTTTAATACCAACGTTACATTGCCACAAGCAGAGGCAGGCATGTACATGGTAGAAATATCTTTTGCAGACGGTACTAAAGCATATCAGAAAATAATAGCTCGATAAGCGTAGCATAAAATAATCTTAATAAAGGGGTTGAATAAACCCCTTTATTTTGAAACTATCTTTTTATATTATTCAGAATATAAAGCCCAATAAACACTGTGGTATGAGAGTACTTATTTCGATTTTATTATTTACAACCAGCATTATAAGTGCCTATGCACAAACACCTGTGAAAGGTGTAGTAAAGAATGCTATAAACGATGAAACCCTTATAGGTGCCACCATAATGTATCAGGATGGTAAGGGCACGGTAACAGACATTGATGGAAGATTTGAATTAATGCTGGAACCAGGCACATACGAGTTTGAAACATCGTATGTAGGTTTTGTAACCGATAAGCAAACGGTGGTAGTAGGCACAAGTGCTATAGAGCTAACCATAATGCTAGAGAACGAAACCATGCAGGAGGTAGAAATAATAGGCGACATAGCTATAGACAGAAAAACACCTGTAGCTGCTTCCAATATATCTGGTGTAAGAATTAAAGAAGAATTAGGCACACAAGATTTACCCATGATACTGAACTCCACACCTGGGGTTTACGCTACCCAAAGTGGCGGTGGAGATGGCGACTCGCGTATAAACATTAGAGGTTTTGACAACAGATTTGTGGCGGTTATGGTAGACGGTATACCTATGAATGATATGGAGAATGGCACTGTCTATTGGAGCAATTGGTTTGGCCTGGATGTGGTGACACAAAAAATGCAAGTACAGCGAGGATTAGGTGCAAGCAAACTTGCCATTCCATCCATAGGAGGCACCATTAATATTTTGAGCGAGGGTATTGATGACAAATCAAAACTGACAGTATCAACCGAATATGGTAATAACAACAACACAAGACTAACTGCGGGTTACAATTCAGGGCGTTCAAAAAATGGTTGGGGAGTTACATCGGCTATATCATTAAAATATAACGAAGGCTGGGTAGAAAATTTATTATCGCGTCAGGCATTTTACTTTTTAAAAATACAAAAACATTATGAGAAACATATGTTTTCGTTTAGCGCCATGGGTAGCCCACAATACCATTATCAAAGACCCGGCAGACAATCAGTTTCCTTTTACGACAAAACTTATGCTCATAGCATAGGTGCAGACACATCGCAGTATCTTGGCGGTGATTGGGGATTGCGCCACAATCAATTTTGGGGCGAACTCCAAAGAACTAGAAACAATCCGAATGCAGAAGTTGAAATACTTTCTGAAAGAAAAAACTACTACCACAAACCCATTCTTAACTTTAAACACCTTTGGGCACCAAGCACCAAATTTGGATTATCCAATGTAGTATATGCCTCCTTTGGCGATGGTGGTGGCACAGCACTTAAAACTTCGCAATTCAATAGTGAAGGACAAACAGATTTTCAAGGTATATACAACACCAACGTATACGGAACAGCATTTGTGAGGCCATATGACTTGTCGGTGGTAAATGATACTTCGCAATACAAATCTCGCAACTATTTATTCTCACGAGTAAATAATCATATGTGGATAGGTGTGCTAAGCACTTTTAAATATAAATATTCTGACAAAATTGAGATAAGTGGTGGTTTGGATGCGCGGTATTATCAAACCGAACGATACCAGCAGATATATGACTTGCTTGGGGGCGATTATGCAGTGCCTAATGCCGCTGGCGATGATGCCAATAATCCTGACAATATTATAAAACGAGAAAATGATATTTTCGGATATAACATAAAAAGTTTTGTAAGGCAAGGAGGAGTGTTCCTGCTTGGAGAGTATAAAGAAACCGATTGGTCAGCTTTTATAAATGTTACAGCCTCTGTTAATTCCTACAATAGAATTAATTATTTCGGATTGAAAAATGAAGCAGGAAATTACCCCACACTAGGGTGGAAAAACTATCCCGGTTTTACAATCAAATCAGGATTTAACTATAACATAGACAAAGAGAACAATGTATTTTTCAATGCAGGCTATTTGAATAAAGCACAAAACATGAGTTTCACTCTTATCGGCACTACACTATCTGCTTATTCTGTTATTGAAAATGAAGAAATAATAGCTGGAGAGGTTGGTTATTCCTACCGTTCTAAAGTACTTAAACCTTCTATAAATGCATACTACACCATGTGGAACAACAGGCCTACTACAGGAAGTTCCAGTGTGGGTGGTGAAATATATCCTTACAACATTCCCGGCATGAATGCCTTGCACAAGGGAGTAGAACTAGAACTTGAATATACACCTTCTAAACAGCTTACTGTGGAAACCTCCATTTCGCTAGGCGACTGGAGATGGACCAGCAATGGTGATGCTATAGTAACAGACGAATCGGGCACGGTTGTAGTTGATACTATTCAATTTAGCTCGCGTGGAGTATTGGTAGGCGATGCAGCACAAACTCAATTCAGTTTAGGTATTCGTTATGAACCAATAAAAGGATTTTACATTAAACCAAGATTTACATTTTTTGATAAAAACTACGCCAATTTTGACCCTGAAGATTTAGTAAATGAAAACAGCAATAGACAATCGTGGAAGATGCCATCCTACTACATGTTGGATTTAAATATGGGTTATAATATGCCGGTGAATAATGGCAGCAGCAAACTTGGATTTAAGTTAAACCTTATGAATTTGACCAATGTAATATACATTTCAGATGCGCGTGATAATGAATTTGGAGTTGGGTTCAATGCTCAATCGGCCGGAGTATTTATGGGTCAGGGCTTCCGCTGGAATATTGGAGCCAACTATACTTTCTAATACAAAAAAATAAATTACCAAACAGTTTTTTTTCAATACAACAAACATGAACACAATGAAACAGATTTTACAATTGCTTGTAGTACTCTTTGCAGGAGTGCAAATGACCAGTGCACAAGCAGTGCTTCCTACTTCGTTTAATTTTGATGACCCTACACCTGTGGGCTGGACAGAGTCGCTTAACAGCGGCAATGCGCGCTATGCTACAGGCTTTGCAGGACAAGCTTGTCGTTTGGATGGCACTACAGACTATGTGTTAGTAGAATTTGCCGAAGAGCCAGGCGACCTTACATATTACCTAAAAGCACAAAACCAAGGTGGTGCATTTGTAGGTACTTTCACTGTAGAAGAGTCGGTAGATGGAGTAACGTTTACACCCCTGCATGCATTTGTAGATGCGGCTTTGCCAAGCTCGGCTTATACCCAATTTACTGATGCACCTGCTTCTGCATCACGTTTCATTCGCTTTTATTTTACCAATAAAGTTAGTGGCAACAACGTGGCACTTGATGAGGTAATGTTAGTACAACCTACTGCATCGCCAGAGCAAGAAATAAATGTGACAGATGCAGCGGCTAACAATATACCTAGTGGCTATACCTACAGCACCGGCAGCGCCACAAACACTGCGCTTACAATACAAAACTTAGGTCAGGCCAATGCACTTACTATTTCAAGCATAGACATAAGCGGACCAGACGCTGCACAATTCAGCCTTTTGAACGTGCCTACTTCTATAGATGCAAATATGTCAGCCGATTTTGATGTGGTGTTCACTCCAATAGGTTTAGGATCGCGCTTTTGCACCCTAACTATAAATAACAATGACGTGAGTGAGAGTGCTTATGTAATAAACCTGTATGCCATATCGGGCACATTGGCCAGCGAGCCAACTGCACAACCTACAGATTTGTGGTTTCCAGGATTAAATGCATGGAACTATCGTGTAAACTTTGACGATGCAATACCTACAGCAGAGCACTATATAGTGCTACGCAAAAAGGGAAGTGCGGTAACTGAAATACCGGCAGATGGTGAGTCTTATTTGCAGGGCGAGTGGATAGGTGGAGCGCAAGTGGTATATGTAGGCGCAGCAGGCGAATTTGATGCACGCTACATAGAAACAAGCACAGCATATCACCTTTCAGTGTTCTCTTATAACGGACCAGAGGGTTACGAAAATTATTTGACTGGTAGCCCACTTACAGGAGTAGCCACTACCAACGACCCTGAAATAGGAACCACTTATGATGCTCTTGACCCTAACAGTGCTTCATTTATAGCAGACCTGGAGCAAGTAATGAATCCGGCAAATTATTTTCAGATTTATTACTCTAACTATATAAGCACTTTGATAGATGAATTCTATGTAAGAGATACTGTACTGAATGGCGTATCGCAAAACTTTGTAGAGTGCCAGTACAGCGGTGTAGATTACGTATACCCAGCAAGTTTTCAGTGGTGGAATGGCAGCAGCAATGCTACACTTAGCCGCGAGCACACCTTTCCACAATCATGGATGCCTACATATTTAAATGCAGATTTTCCTGACTCGTATGAAGTATCTGACCAGCACAACTTGATACCTGTTGAGCAAGAAACGTGCAATGCAGTTCGCAGCAATTACCCATATGGCGAGGTAGTTACAGTAACCTCTACTTACCAGGGCACCAGCTTTGGTCAAAATGCAAACGGACAAACTTGCTATGAGCCACGCGAAGAAATAAAAGGAGATGCAGCCCGCAGCATGATGTATCATTCTGTAAAAAATAGTGTTGCAGGTGACGACTTTAGTTTCCCTGAAACCATAAGCTTCACTATACAATATGGCCAACAAGAGCATGTAGTAAAGCAATGGCACTTTAACGATTTGCCTACTAACTATGAGCGCGCACGCAACGAATACATATACAACGAGCAACACAATCGCAATGCATTTGTAGACCAGGTAACTTACCCATGCTATATCCGCTTTGCTAACCTTACACCATGGAAACCAATATTTACATCGTCCAACAATGTGCTTACTTGTATAGACCCATGCATAAGCTACCAGTGGAGTTTGAACGGAGTAGAAATATCTGGTGCTACCGCTTCTACCTATACCATTACTCAAAGCGGCAACTACTCTGTGCGCGCGCAGCAATTTGCACAGTGCCCTGAGTTTGAATCTAACCAAACAAGTGTTACTTACATTGGTGTAGATGAAATAGAAAATGCACAATTCAATTTTGAAGTATTCCCTAACCCATCTAACGGTGCGGTGAGTGTGGTAATACATAGCAACAGCTCTGCCAAGGCTCAGTTGAGAGTAATAGACTTAACTGGCAATGTAGCTTACAATACTACAATAAATGTAATACCGGGCAAAAACACTATGCCACTGGACGTAAACTTAAGCAGTGGTATATACATGGTAGAAGTGCACACTACAGGGGGTCTTCTTACTGAAAAAATAATAGTAGAATAATTTTTTAGGCTACATTAAAAACATCAATAAAAAAAGCCCTGCAAAATTTTGCAGGGCTTTTTTTATTGATATCTATTGCATGCCTTCTCGCACTTTTTTTGGCAAGGAACTCACTACAAGCTCGTAGCTGTGGTCTATTAATTCCATAACCAGTTTCCATGGTACAGAGCCATCTAACATTACCGTATTCCAGTGCAATTTATTCATGTGATAACCGGGAGTTATTCCTTGGTAACGCTCGCGCAATTCCACTGCGTATTCAGGTTCGCATTTTAGATTTATGCTTTCGAAAGATTGGATGTCGCATAGGGCAAACATTTTGTTGCACACTTTAAACACAAGCACATCGGGCCCAAAAGGAGTGCCATCGGTTACTTCCTTTTTATTCAAACAATATTCTCGCAGAGATTCAATATTCATATCACTTCGTGATTGCACAAAAAATAAACTTCGTACAACAATAATAAAGTATTAATAGAATGGATGAAAGAGGAGATTATTTAGTCGTATGCAGCACAAGGCACGTCATACTTATCCTTATCTGCACATGCACGAATACCCAATATAAATTCGTGAGTACCCTGACCACCGAGTTTCAGTTTGTTTACAGTAAGGTCGTAGCTATAAGCAAGCGTTATATATTTTAATGCAGATATTTTTAGAATACCTGAAAAACCGTGGCCACTGCGGCCTGCCAAACCTATAGTCAGTTTTTGCTTGTACTCCAGCAAAGCCTGAGCCTCAATAGAGGAGCGACTTCTGGCTACATAATTAAGCAACACCGCGGGCTTAAACACAAGTTCTTTGGTCATCTTAATAGCACGGCCGTGAGTAAGTGTCCAATGGCCTGCAAGTTTGCTTGTGCCAAGTCCATCTAAATTTTTTCCGTTCACATTGCGCGCAGAAAGACCCACAAACTTATCCTCTCGGTAGAGCCAAACACCAGCACTAAGCATAGGGAAAACAAATTGGTTGTAGTTGTTTGTAATGGCCGGATCTATAGCTTGCTGTTCCAGCACCATGTCGCCATAGTTTACATGGTATTGCGCAAAACCCACTCCCATGCCGGCAGATAAATAATAGCGCTGAGCCATTCTAATATGATATGCTGCCATTACTTGCAAGCCAGTATAGCTGAATGGGCCTGCATTGTCATTTTCCATACTTCCGCCTAGGCCAAGGAAATTAAATTTTTTGGGTGGTATTTTACCATGAATATTAGCAAATGCAGTAGTAGGAGAACCTTCGAAACCACGCCATTGCCTGCGGTAACCCATTTTTAGATCCATGCAAGGAGTGGTACCCGCTGCTGCAGGGTTGTACTGCAAATAATTATGCGTAAAATATGTCCAATGCGTAAGCTGCTGCGCATGACTTATGCATGCAATAGTCATTACAGCCAACATAAGTGATATTTTCTTAAAATTCATCAATGGACAATACTTATGGTGCCGGTAATAGGAGGAATATTTACTTCCAGCGAGTTAAGTTCTATTACGTAGTAGTAGGCAGCTGTAGGCAGATAATTTCCTTTGTAAGTGCCGTCCCACGGCTTAGCATAGCTGGTGCTTTTAAAAATATTTTGACCCCAACGGTCAAACACACTTATCTGACAATTTGGAAAACGCTGTATACCACCAAGCGTCCAAACATCATTTATACCATCGCCATTAGGTGTAAAGGTGTTGTAGATAATAATAGGAGGGCCTAATTCAAGAGTTACTACATCGGTAAGCACACAACCATCTACCTGACCAGTTACAACAAATGCAGTGCTGCCATCGGGTGTAGCTATAGGAGTGGTGCTGCTACTATTATCCAAATATTGAGGGTCGCTCCAGTTAACAGCTATAGTGGTGTCTTGGCCCACTACCTCCAGCTGGCTGCTTTCGCCCAGTGTTATATACGGAGGAGATGCGGTGGCAACTAAATCTACCGCATCACCTTCTATGTCTACTGAAAACTGGCAAGGACCATAGTTAGGATCATGGTCGCTACCTACCACTATTATATAATCCTGATCTGGCAGTAAAGTGGTTAATTGCAAACTAAACTCTTGAAAATCCTGAGCACATAATTGGCTTAAATAAAAATTCTGATTGCATGGATCCCCGTTATTTTGAAGTTGAATTACAGTAAGCGAAATAAGGTCTGGTCCTGCAGGATTGTCACAATCAATAGGTGTTACTATTACTTCAGCACCGTATAGATTAGCCACACTATTGGTATGAAAGGTGTAGAAGTAAGTAAACAAATTATCAAAACAACCGTAGGTAAAAGGAATAGGTGAGAGAGTGTCTTCCGGTAGCACATCATCAGCACACAGCTGATTGTTTGTAGCCTGCGAGCAATCTTGCGCACAGCAGTGCACATGCGCAAAAAATACTAGCAGTAAAGCATAACAATACCTGAACATTCGATAGGGTTGGGAGGCCTTCAACGAAGAAGGCCCTTTGTAAGTTCCGAAACTGATGAATAATTTGTTGGGACAAGGCATGGTATTTTTCTTTTTTTACACAACGCATTGATGAATGAAAATGTTGTTTGATAATTGTAAAAGAAAAAGAACTACTATGGCACGGGAAGAATTGATAGAAGAGTATATAAAAATAGAAAGTGATACGGCAATAACCATAAGTGCTTTGGTAGTAGAGTGGCCTGAAGTATACAGACCGGAAAGCCATTGGGAGCTAGTATGCATGTTGCCATTAGGAGCATCAGAACATGTAATAAATAAATGCATAGATGAGGTGCTAAATGATGACAGGTACCTTAAAACCTGCCAAAAATGTGGCGAACTAGTGGCCTCGGGGCACATAGGCTATGATGAAAACCTTGAAGTAGAATATGACGAGGATGAAGATGAATCAGAAAAAGATGAGAATACGCCACAGGAAAAACCCTATCCCGAATCCATACTGTGCATGGGTTGTATGGAAGCATTTTACAATGTTGTTTATTAGAAACATTTTAGGCCACATAGGGTTCTTTATAACTTAATAATTAATATCTGAGTACGTTACAACAAGATTGAAAATTTGCAACTGACTTGTTTTGAGCATAATTGAATCCGTTGTACGCGTAACCTTCCCACTCATTTTACAGTAAAACGCGGATAATATCCTAACCGATAACTGTGAAATCAACCCTATTGAATCACTTATTTAGTGGCGCATTGCGTCAAAAATGCTTGCTTCTGCTTGGGTTAATCCTATGTCTTCCACATTTTGTTTTTTCACAAACATTTTCGTCTAACCACACCGAAGGGTGCACGCCACTAGGCGTTGTAATAAGTGTTACTTCGCCAGCAGCAGGAAGCATTAGCAGTTATTTATGGACCATTACAGCGCCCAATGGCACTGTGCAAACAGCCACCGGCAGCAATTACATAGCCATATTATCTGTACCAGGCGGTTATGATGTAAGCCTTACTATAAACGGCAATCAGAACAACACCATCAACGACTATATAACCGTTTACAGCAATCCAACCGCAAACTTTACCAATACCGACCCAGAAGGCTGCTTTCCGCTTTGCGTAGATTTTACAGACGTGAGTATACAGGGCAGTGGAAATATAGTAGAGTGGAATTGGGACTTTGGTGATGGAGGTACGAGCCAGGCACAAAACCCAACCTATTGTTACACACAAGTAGGTACATTTTCTCCCGTATTTTCGGTAGAAGACGAACACGGATGTTTTGCAGACATATCTATGCCTGGCCTCATAACTGTAGTAGACAATTTTCCAACCGCTCAGTTTACATTAAGCAGTCAGCTAGATTGCAATCCACCTGTAAACATTAGCATGACCAATACATCTACAGGCACTTCTTCCTTAACCAGCGAATGGAGTTTTGGCGATGGGCAAACACAAAATTTAGCCAATACCAATGGCACCAGTCATACTTACAATCAAGAAGGAAACTACGATGTGTGCTTAACAGTAACTGACCAAATAGGCTGTCAGGATGAACTGTGCAAGCCACTTACAATATTTGGAACAGCCAATGCCACATTTACCACCAATGCTATAGAAGCTTGCGAGGGCGAGCCTATCACCTTTACCAGCACTACCACTCCTACTCCACCACAGGTAGCATGGGACTTTAATGGCGATGGTGTAATAGACAGTAACAATCCCACAGCTACTTATAGCTACGCCAACTCAGGCAACTACTCGCCCACACTCACCGCCACATACAGCGCAGGCTGCTCTGATGTAGCAAGTAATGTAACTAATATAAATATTATAGATGGTATAAACGTGTCGTTTGTGGCTGATGATGTAGCTGCATGTTCATTCCCATTTACAGTAAACTTTAACAACCAAAGCACAGGCAATGGCACCATAACCTACCAGTGGTATGTGAACAATGTAATAGCAGGTACTACAGAAGACTTTGTCTACGTATTTAATAGTTACGGTGCTTTTGACATAAAACTAAAAGCTACTAACTCCTTTGGTTGCGAAAATGTATTGGTCATGAATGACTACATATTAGTGCAGGCACCACAAGTAGATTTTAATAACGAACCCAGCACTTGCACATCAGAAAATGTGCAGCTGTTTGATATAGTAGTAACCTGTGTAGAACCTATTGTAAATTACAGTTGGGATTTTGAAAGTGATGGCACATATGATGCCTTTGGCCTTGCAGCATCTTTCAGCTACAGCAGTCCTGGTGTGTACCACATTACACTTACCATTCAGTCGGAAAGCGGATGCACAGCCAGTTATACCAACACACAAACTATAAATGTGCTCACTGCTACCAATGCAACTTTCACCTCATCTACCAACACTACATGTGCTGGTCAGCCTGTTGAGTTTTGTGTAACAGACCAGCCTGGCAACACCTTCTCATGGAACTTTTTTGATGGTAGCGGATGGGTAATAATGCCCATGAATGAATATTGTTTAGTACACGACTATACCGACACTGGCTATTTTGATGTTCAGCTCACCGTATTTAATGGAGCTTGCAGTGGTAGTATTACCATGACCAATTTTATTTATGTCGCTCCACCGGTTGCTTTGTTTGATTATGCTATAGATTGTGATAACCTTACAGGAGTTCAGTTTATAGATAATTCTATAGAGGCTGATAGTATAGTGTGGGATTTTGGCGATGGCAGTCCGCTTGTAATAAATGAATTAAATCCATTACATACTTATGCCTCATCGGGCGAGTACACGGTAACCATATTTGCCTTTAGTGATGTAGGCTGCCCGGACTCGCAGCAAGCCCCTGTAGTAGTTTCTGCTCCCGATCCTTCAATCACATTTGACCCACCCAACGGATGTCCTCCGCTGGTGGTGGGTATAGAGAATAATTCGTTCAACACTAACTGGCAAATAAGTGTAAGCAATGGCGACCTAATAACTGCAAACTGGGTAACAACCATGAACCAATGGCAGGTGCAATACTCGCATGATGGTACTACACAAACTTTTTTATATGGCAACATTAACTCATTAAACTTTCCTGATTTAACTATAGAAGAAGCAGGATTTTATGATGTAACAGTAACGGTAATAAATGAGAATGGCTGCGAAAGCAGCATATTTTATGATGATGCCATACACGTAACTGCCAACCCCGGCTTTGCCTCATTTAACGCCACACCTATAGATTCTTGCAACAGTGTACAAATTGCATTTCAGCCCGACTTACCAAACCTTGCCACATTCCAATGGATATTTAGCGATGGCACAGTTAGCACACAAGAAAATCCCACACACACATTTAACCCGCCATACAACTACAACAACCCACTTATAGCTACACTTACTGCGCATGATGCCGATGGGTGCATATCTACCGTAACACAACAGATAGATATAGTTCTACCACCGGTAGTAGACTTTATAGTGTTTAGCGACCCAAGCTGCCAGGGCGATGAAGTAGGTTTTGATAACATGAGCTCAGGCCCTACAGGCACCACTTATTTATGGACTTTTGGCGATACACAAAGTGCATCCAACACAAGCACAGATTTTGAACCCACACATATTTATGATGCAAATGGAACTTATGCCATATGCCTCACTGCAGACAATGGAGCAGGCTGCAGCATTACCCAATGCAATGAAGATGCAGTGCATGTGATTAACCCTGTTGTATCGTTCAATTATAATCCTACTATCAATAACTGTTTGTATGGAGTGCAATTCCAAAACACAACGCCTGGAGTTATCATACAATCAGCCTGGGATTATGGCGATGACCAATCAGGCTTTGGTATAAATACCTACCATACATATCCCATTGGTGTGTACGATGTATCACTTACAGTTACCAATCAATACGGCTGCCAGAGCACCCTTACCGTGCCCGACATATTAAATTATGGCAATCAGGTAGGGCCATTTAGTCAAGTGTTGGACTCGGCTGCATGCGCACCATTTGGTGCAGGTTTTACAGCCTTCAATCCAAACGATACATACTTTGATTACTTCTGGGATTTTAATGATGGTGGTGGCGACCCATCGGGCGCTACCATAGTAAATCACAACTACCTGCAGCCAGGCACTTATTGCCCATCGCTAATAATGACCGACCCTAATGGATGCAATGTGCTTATAGCCTGCACCAATCCCATAACGGTAGAAGAATTTGTGATGGACTATAGCGCCTCAGATTACTTATGCTTTGGAGATACACTTGCGCTTACTGTAGGCAATGTAGAAACACTCAGCTGGAGCGATATGAGTCAACTAACTCAAGGTGCGGCCTACAACCAATTTTACCTACATCCTTTTGACGACACTGCATATTACCTAACAGGAACATTTAGCGATTGCGTAAGAACTGATACTATAAACATAGAAGTAAAAGACTTGCCAGTAGTGACGTTGGACATCACAAACTCTGTGTGTTATGGCGAAGATATTTTTAATTTGTATGGTGGTGCTCCACAAACACCTGCCGGAACTTACTATATAGATGGAGTGCAAGCCGCAGAGTTTAATCCATTGTGGACTGCGGAAACCAGCTATGATATAATGTATTTATACACTGACACATTTCAGTGTTCTAACACCGCTGCTGCGCAAATTTATTTGCACCAATTACCCCTATTAAATTATGCAGACTACACACCTGTGTGCGATGATGCCTCGCTTATAAATCTAAACACAGCGCAGCCATCAGGTGGTGTGTATACTTGGCTGAGCGATACACTAAACACATTTGACCCCGCGCATGGCGATGGTATTTACACTATCAATTATACCTATACTGACCAGTACAATTGCACCAACAGCGATGCCTCTTTTATTACCATTTACCCCACGCCTGATATTTTGTTGGAGTATGAAAATGTTTGTCAGGACATAGGTCTGGAAGTGCAAAACTTAAGCTCCATTTCATCGGGTACTATTACACAAACACAATGGAATTTTGGAGCCGCAGGTGTGGACAATAATTTTATTCCATCGCCCAAATACTATCCAACTATAGGTAGCAAAACATTTTCACTTACCCTTACAAGCAATCAAAACTGTACTTCTACACTAGACACCACGGTATCCATTTGGGCAGTGCCTGTTGTATTGTTTTCACCTCACGATGCTTGCCAAAATGAGTCGCAACTCATGGTGGATGAAAGCACTCTGGAAGAAGGTGACATAGTGCAATGGTTATGGAATGTAGAAAATCAAACAATTGATTCGCCAGATTCTTTATTCTATACATTTAATAATTGGGGTGATATAAATGTATCGCTTACACCAATTACCGACCATGGCTGCGATGATACATTGACAGTGGGTGTAGTAGTGCATCCTTCGCCTGCTGTAACTTTAGTTATGCAAGACGGATGCCTGGGTATAGAAAATCATTTTCATGCCGATGCGCTTTTGCCCTTTGGCAGTGTGGTAAGTCAGGAGTGGCAATTTGGCGATAACCATCCTAATGAATATGATGCAGATGCAGATAACCAGTATGATGCTACCGGCACATATGTGGTGCAATACACAGCTATAAGCAATTTAGGATGTACCAGCATTGTGCAAGATACACTAGTGGTATATGCAAAACCTGAAGTAGATTTTGTAGCACAGCCCACAGCACTTTGTGCCGGCATACCTTTTACACTGCTTGATTTAAGCACGGTAGATTCGCCAAGCAATTTGGCCGAATGGCACTGGTACATAGGCACTACAGAAATAGGCCAGCAGCAAGTGGTAGATACATTTTGGATAGAGCCCGGCACATACAACTTAACCTTGGTAGTAACAAGCGATCACAATTGCAGTGCAGATAGCACCGCTATTAGCGCAGTTACTTTTTATCCTAGACCCACTGCCGGATTTTTTAGCAATGAGCATGCAATAATGTATAGCCCAGTGATAGAAATCTTAAATGAAGCAAGCGAAGATGTAACTGAGTGGCACTATGATTTTGGCGATGGCAATAGTGAATCGTTTATGGAAGGCAGCTACACTTACAACCATTGGGGCAATTATGAAATACAACAAATAGTGCAAAACACCTTTGGCTGCATGGATACAGCAGTGCGCACTATAGAAATAACACCTGACATGCTGGTGTATATACCCAATGCATTTACGCCAGATGGCAATGGTCACAACGAAATTTTTATACCCGTTACAAGCGGCTTTGACATAACCCATTATGAATTTATGATATTTGACCGCTGGGGCACACAAATATTTAGCAGCAGCGAGCCACATGTTGGCTGGGATGGCACCATTAAAGGAGAATATTGTGCAGATGGAGCTTACAGCTGGCGCTTGCTTATCAGAAGCAATTTTGACCTTACTATAAAAGAGTTGAAAGGTGTGGTGACGTTGTTGAAATAGTGCTTTAAAGAGAACAAATTTGTCCTTTCTAATTTAGCCAACCTCCTAATATTGGGAACTCTACGAGTGAGGGGAAGGAGGTGAGGTATCTATTGCTTCACAATCATTTCGCTTATTCTTATTCCATTTTCTAACACCACTCGCATCACATACAACCCATTTGCCAAGCCATCTAAATTCCACTCTTGTTTGGGGTAAAAAACGTTTTCGGTAAACACCACATGGCCTGTGGCATCAATGATTGAAACAGAAGTGGCATTGCTGGGGATGTTTGCTTTTAGGATTGTATGAGATGGATTCGGATAAACCTCCAACCGTTTATCATCTAATTCCGAAACTGAAATTGTATTGGGGCAAAGTTCAGTGCTTGTTTCCATTCCAATAAATTCCACCCATACTTCAAATGTGTAAGAAGTATCGTTTTGCTGATAGCACAAATCCGGTATTCCACATTCGAACCAATTGCACATTGGCCCGAACAGGCCTGTGTTGGCATTGCCAATACCTTCGATGACAACAGGTGCCCACAAATTGAAATTCTCTGAATAAAGGGTGAACACCTTACGTATTTGTCCGCCTATGGAGATGCTATCTATTTCTGCTACTACCACAGGTTCACATTCAGCAACATTGAACATCGTGTCTCCTACACTTGCATTGAAATCATAAATGAGGAATTCGTATTCGTTCATTTCACTCCATCTGTAAATTTTTGTACTATCTGAGCGAAGAATGTATTCAGGATTACCTTCTATTTTTCTGAATGTCTGGCCGTTTATTATAGTATCGCCTGTTACTGTGCGTGTTTGAAGCGAATTCCATCCAGTGCAATACCAATAGACATTCCACTCTGCGCCTATCGGGAAATATTCGTTCTGCGACATAGCAGTGAATGGCACATAAAACCATAATGAGATGGCAACTATTCTTTTCATTTCTTCATTATTTTTTCTGTTGTTACTACTTCTTCATCCACCAGCAACTTCAGCAGGTAAACACCCGCTGGCAGGTCTTCCACATCCAGCATATAGGTAGCATCTGTAAGCTGTGGCGAAAACGACTTTACCATTCTCCCTTGCATATCTATAAGTTCAAATCTCACTCCCTCTGCTTTGGAGAGGGCCGGGGTGAGGCCAACAAATACATTGACAAACTGCGAAGTTGGATTGGGATAAATACTGAACCCAAAAGTTGCATTTGTGCCTGAAGCATTAAGTGCGCTATCCAATAGGTGAGGTGGTTCTTGCCATTCGTTGTTTTGGCAACCCGGCACAAGGCAGCCATAACTATCCACTTTCAAACCCCAGATGTCTTGGGTTAGTCCCAAATCAAAATCTGGGGCAAGTGAGCCGGTTAGGAAATATCCACCATCAGAGGTTAGAATAACGTCATTCAGATAACACCAATTGTCTTCTGTTTGCGCGTACTTCCGTTTCCAGATGATGTTGCCATCAGGGTCTATTTTGAGGATATAGCCGAACATGGTATAGTTGGAACGATCTACTCCACAAGCTATGAAGTTGCCATCGGGCAATAGTTTGAGCGAATTGACATAACAATCAGGCCCCGGGCTGTTGTAAGTATTGCACCACAATGTTTCGAGGTTTGTATCCAATTTACAAATCATGCTTTGATAATCATCATCCCCCGTTTTTTTCATGCCACCAAACATGTAGTTGCCATCGGCAGTATTCGCCACATGTGCAAACAGGCCCTCATATCCAGTGCCGTAATATCCAATATCCTCTTGCATTCCCTGAGCATCTGTTTTGACAACACAATGATCCCAACTGTTAGGTACTTTGCGCACACCGCCTAAGAGGAAACCACCATCGGGGGTTTGTACCACGCTGTAACCTGCATGAGGAGCCACTGTACTTCCATACGACCTGCGCCAAACCTCATTCAAATCAAAATCAGTTTTGAGTAGGATGATGTTTTCTGTACCTATTCCATCGCGCGTGCTACCCACGGCCACGAATCCATCTTCAACTGTCTTTGCTTGTACAAATATTATCATGGAATCCCCTTCTGTCGATTGAAAGGTGGATGTTTGTAAAGTATCATTTCCGGAAGTCCAACTTATCAAATGACCCTTCGAGATTGAATTACTGAATGGCTTATTCGAGCCAGCCGACACAATATGATCAAATGCAATATCTGTCGAGTTGGAATAACCAACATAAAGCCAATTAGAATCTCGACCAATTTTTTTTTCTGTTGAAAGAATTCCATATATATCAAGAAATTGAACACCAATTTTCTTAAGTGTATCATCAAAGGTCGAATAAATCACAAGGCTATTGTCTAACTGCTCGACTGAAAATCCAACACCACTTGAGTATGGATCGAACTTGTAGCGATTGTTAAAAGTCTGCCCTGCGGCAGGCAGAGCAGACTTTAATAAAACAAGTATCAAAAGGATTATCAATCTCATTTCACAATTGAAACTTTGGTAACACCCAATTCTATACCTTCTGCAATAAGCCGTATGAGGTAGATACCAGACGAGCACTGCTTACAATTCCACTCTTCCAAGCCCTTTGCAGATGTGTTTCTTTTTTCTATCAATTGTCCATTGGCATCAATTACTTCCATATCACATGTCTCAATACCTGTTGGCAACTGATAGGTGATATAAACAATTCCTTTGGATGGATTGGGCTGTGCAGATAACACAGTAGGAATTTCAACTTTCTCTTTGGCAGTTTGTAATGACCTATAAGAAGGTGATTCTGTTTCGATATTCTGTGGATATTCTGCTTCACGGTATTCATGCAGCCAAGCACGGGCTTGGGCATAGCCACATTCGGTTTCATCTACTGCCAATGTTTGCAATTGAATAATGGTGGCAAGTGAAAGTGCAGTGTTGCCATCTGCTCTGTCGTCTGCTATCGCATATAGAATTTCGCAATGATGGCCGGGACTGCCATTGCTATGGCAATCGACCAATAAATTGTCCATAGCAGTATAATCCTTCTGCCACATTTTGATGGCAGCAAGCACGATGCGATCAGAAGAAATATCATCATCTAACAGAGCAATAGTTTCAATCAGTCTGTCTGTTTCATCATCCTCAGCATCCAATAGATAATGGACTATCAGATCTCGTTTTGCCTCCTGCACTTCTCTGTTCAAAAGCAACAAATCGCTTTCGTAAATATTGCGTGTAGTAAGGCCGCCATTTTGCCCATTCTCAACCAATGTTACATAGTAAGGATCGAAGTTAGATGACTGAAGCAAGTTCATAGTTCCTTGGTTCAAGGGTGAGTTGGCCAGCAGGGCCTGCGCCACATGCCAGGGATTCATGGCCGGATTGCGGTAAATAACATCATACCATATTTTTTCACTTACATAAGGTGCGCATTGTATCAACTCGTTGCGTATATCAAGGCTGAGAGTATTGTGATTGGCAATCATATCAGCCAATGCCTCGTGGTCACCATGGTCCATAAGGCCGTAATAAATTTCGTGAGTCTCATTGTATGAGGCCATTTTCACCGTTAAGGCAGAGGAGACTTGGGTAACGTTGAAGTTTCCGATAGGTGTACTCGGGCATGTCATAGCTTCCTCAAAATCTGACTGTGTATTCCAAGCCTCTATACTTCCTTCACTTACACAATTGGGCACCAACGTAAGAGAAGCCGTATTAGGATTATGATAGTACTTATCTATCACCGTTGCGCCTATTCCCACGGTAAAGTGTTCAGTGCTGTTGTCACAAACATCATTGTCAAAAATATTAGCTGCTTCTTGGTTGGGTGATATTGAGCCTTGAACAATTTGAACGGTTGCACCTGCATACAAATTAAAATCCGTATGACATGGATTCACGGTTTGGCCAAACTTGTTACATCGGAATTCAAGACCATAGTCATCAGAAGGGTTTTGATTGTTTGCCAGTGAGTTTACACCCTGCACATTTATTCCGTAGTCAAGAAAATCCATTTTGTTTTTGTAAACTAAGTTGTGCGCAGAGGGTGGCGCACCATGTTCCAATTCGCAGGTGAAGCCAGTGTTGTTGAATGCTATGCCCACGGTAGTTTGTCCATTGGATTGATCAGTTCCAATAAACGTGTTGTCACTAATTGTGAATTTGGTGGTGTGGTCCAATTCCACTCCCGTTACCTCTTCACCATCGCTATTGTCAGCTATGGGGTTTACATTGAAAGTATTGAAACGAATGGTTGGTCCTATGAAAGAACCCTCGCTGCGAATGCCGCAGAAGTTGTTATTAAAAATGGCATCTCTGCATGAGAAAGGTTTGATATAGTCGCCACAAAGTGCTTTGATTCCATATTCCAAATTTTCAAATTCGCAATGAACGGGTGTGTTCAGTCCATCAGCACTTACACCATTGGATACAAGGAAAACGGCACTGTTGGCTTGTATGCCATCGCCACGTTTGTATTGGCTGTTGTAATACGATGCAAATTCAGAATTGCCTATGGCATCATTACTAAAATTGCATCCGCGCACACGCACCCGATATATCTCATTGAAGATGATGCCTGCTTTTGGTTCAGGTTGACTTACCAATGGCGAATCATCCAGCACTTTGTTGGTAACAAACTCGCAACGGTTGAAGAAACTCTTATTGCTTCGTGGATTGTTGTTTACAAATTTGATATATGGAAAAAACTCGGCACCCACATAACAATTGAGAAATGTGGCATCGGTTGATTGCAGTATTCCACCGGTCATTTCTTCATTTGTTTCATACATTCCATTTCCTAAATCAGTCAATCCTCCAATGTGGACACCTGTGTGTGCATTTTCAATGATGGCTCCGTTTATCATTTCACAAAAACCTTGGTTGGAAGATGAGATGGGGTTTGTGATAATTCGGGATTTCCTTCAAGCACTATTCCTTGCCAAAGTTGGTCAGGGCAAGCGTTGGTAAGATGGCCTCCATCTATAATAAGGTGGCCACCGGGTTTAACGATGATGCCACAGTTGGGGGCGAAGTATACATGACCAATGATGGTAAGCGTAGCATTTGGCAAGACAACAATGTCCTGTCGAAAACGATATGTGCCTTCAAGCAACATGGGTGAAGCAGCTTGAACGATGATGTCTTGCGGTAATTTTTCACAAGGAAAAGGTATTTCCCAAACTCCACGACCATGCACTCCAGCTCTCAGCACATTGGCTGAGAAACATGGTTCAATGTACTTAGTATCACAATGGGGAAGGTTGTCGCCATACAAAAACCAAGGCTCAGTATTCGAACTTTCCAATGTATTGAAATTAGAAAAATAGACTCCGAAATTGGTTGCAAGAAAAAAGTCCATCGTGCCTCTGTTGAGATACATGGCAAGAATGGAAACATTGGGCAGGTTCTTCGTCAGATCCGATACTTGAAACAAATTCATAGGACTGCTATTGTATAAGGAAAAATCGAAAGTTACCAAATTATTCGATTGTCCGAATCCAACAAATTCGTATTTCAACAACTTGTAACTAACCTCAGAACCCCATGGCGGATTGTAGTAGTTGCAGGCCACATAGAAAACATTCGGATTAAGAGGATCGGATTGAATATCTGCAACCCCTGCGCCTGTTTGTCCTAAATCAAATGGGAATGGAATCACCATCCAATTTGATTGGGATATAGCAGCCGTGGCATTTGCTTTATTCGTAAGTGCTATTTGTCTCAGTCCATTGCCCATCTTGACGCTTGCGAAAAGAAAATCAGTATGGGTGTGTGAAGCAAATACGTCTGAAACATTGGCACCACTGCCAAAATCTGAAACTTGAATCCATTCAGAGGCTATAGAACTTCCGGTGTTATCATGTCTGTGGATCTCTGAGCGTTCGATATAGATAATATCATTGTTGAAATAGTTGAGAACTCCACGAGGCTCTGAACTGCTTCCCGGGATCATAGATGAAACAGATGTGGATTGCCATGAATTATTGTTTCTCCGTAAAGTTGTTGATTGAGTGGATACATAACTAATATTTTGATTGTTTTGATTTGTCATTGTAAACCTGCCGTCAGAATGATAAACCTGATTCCAATTATTGTAGCCCTCCGCATCATAGTTTGGCATCAACACAGACCCATCATGAAAAAGCCCAACCAGAATTCTGCCGTCTCGGTTGATTAGTTGTGACAATCCATCTACTTCTGCAATTCCAAGTCCGTTGTTTTTTTCTTCCCATGTGTTGTTGTTTATATCAAGTACATAGATGCCGCCATGTGTAGCCAGCCACAATTCTTCGCCATCTGGACTAAATTGAATATCTTCGACATCATCATGATAGCTATCTGTTGTACTTGTGATGGCTGTTTCTGTAAGCGTTGAGTAATCATACTTTGCCATTCCGGGGCCCTCACCGCTTGGTATGTACAATAGATTTTGGTTGTTAGGAGAAATACATAAACCATCCGCAACATAAGCATGCGCATGGTCTGCCTGCGTCCAATTTGACATTGATGCAAGATCGGTTTCCCAAATCCCTGTCACCCAAGAATAACGATGTAGTTGGTTAAAGCCTGCTGAATACTTCATTGCCCAGACATACATTGCATCTTCATTCGCATCGCTTATTGCCATGCTCGCTCTTTGCAGTTGGCCAATGTTGGCAGGGAGATTTGGGAGTTCTGTCCAGTTGCCTTGATCACCCATTTGCAATTCCCATGTGGCATTTGAATAAACGATTGAAGTTGAATATATCCATTCAGGACTATATGAATGGCCAATCGGCAAAAGACTGATAGTGTTATTGGCAGTATTAGCTAACTTCGAAATTGTAGCTACAAGCATTGGGTTGTCATTCGCATCCGTTCTCAAAAGAATGTCGTATGCAGAGAACATGGTATTGGATACTGAAGTCGAAACTTGCTGAAAGGCAGAATTGCCATCCCAGCCAAACACCAATTCCCAAACAATTTCAGTAACAGGCGCAGATGCATTTTCACATCTATAAATTCCAAAATTCGTGGTTGCGTAAAGCACATCACTGCTATTGGGCATCAGTAGTAACTTTTTTATCTGGAATGGCTTGAAATAGATATCATGCGAATAGAAAGATGTGGAGTATGCCATGTCTGTTTCAAAACATATCTGTTCCCAATGCTCACCTCCGTCCGTGGTGCGATAAATGCCATCGCTGCGGCAACTTTGAAACGGCCCATCATTGAAGAGGCCATCTCCATTTCCAGTAGAAAGAAACCAGACATTGCTATTCAGACTGCTCGAAACACAATGCGATGCTGAGACTTTCGGCATAACTAAATCAGTGCCTCCATTTTGCCAAGTGACACCCGCGTCATTAGAAAACCATAGGCCGCTATACCAGCCTCCAACAAAAACCAGATTGGTGTTGGCATAGTTTGGGTCAAACGAAATAAAGTTGAGCGGTCCAATGCCAAGTTTTGACCCCGCATTTTCGGTTTGAGGGGAATTTATCGGCTGACGATACGGCCCCAACTCCCGCCAGCTTCCGGATCCATCAAGCACCGGTAGTTGATTGTCCATGGCAGTTTTCAGGTTCCAGTAAATGTCCCCTTCGCTTCCATCTCCTCCTGTTTTAAGCAAAATATCTTCTTTCCATTTTAAGTAATGATTGTATTCCGAACACTCGCTTTCCAACAATTGTGCTTCTCCATATAGCGAAATTTGATTCTGAAAATAGGAATCTAACAACGAAATTTTTTCTTCAATAGATGGTGCATACTGAGAATTTGCATTCAAACCGACTGCTGCAAGAATTATAACAAAGTAGGTTTTCTTCTTTTTGAAAAATGGATAACGTCCATTTTTTGTTCGTGATTTCACTGAATTGCATTCAGCGATTTGTTCATTCGAGCAAGACACACCATCGCCCAGCCAATTCCTTTGTAAGTAATTGTTCAATATAGTAAGTATTAAAAAGTTACACTCCACTGATTGCCATTGTGTAGACTCTTACCCAAATTACTTTTCTGCTTCGTCTGTCCGCTTCCTAGCAATAGTTTTCAAAAAACACCTCCGAAAAAAATGGGTTTGAAACTCAAACCACTAACTCAAAGCTTCCACATATTGTGCGTGAAAAGAATCAGAAACTCAATTCTTAAAATTTACTTTAGTCACGTTTGACTTAGTCAAAAATACAGCGAATAAAATAATTCCATCTACATAGTTGAAAAATGTTTTAGACACCTAACCATAATAAGAGAAATAAAACAAGAAACTAAAAGTATTTTACCCTCATTTTTAGCCAGGGCTAATAGCTCTAGTCCATCCGAAAACTCTATAACCCCCTTCATGTCAATGTGTTCTTCAAAACAATTCACATTGGTTTGTCATTCATTTTCCTATTCTATTTGCTAATACATGCTTGTCTTTACGCTATTTGCAAGTAAGTTTGACCACTTGCTATATACATGTCGTTCAGAAATTTTATAAAGACCCCCGATTTTAAAAAAGCCATTGTCCGCATATTGCTTATATATGTAGGGCTATCCATATTTATTTGGCTATTTCTCAATTGGTATACCGACCATGGCGATTTTGTGTCGGTGCCGGACTTAAAGGGAATGCGCATGGAAGAGGCCGCCCAAGCATTGGAAGACCGCGATTTAGAATACTTAGTCATAGATAGCATTTATGATAAAAAAGCCACTCCCGGCACCATTATGGAACAAAGCCCAGCACCCGAAAGTCAGGTAAAAGAAGGGCGCCAAATTTTTCTTACCATACACAGCTATCATGCACCTACCGAAAAACTTGGAGTGAGGGAAGGCGACTTTGCCACAGTAGCATTTATAAAACTGAAGAACAAGGGAATTGAATTTGACACACTTTATGAAGCCAACAATACCTTTCCGGGAAGTATAATAAGAGTAACCTACAAAGGCCGCAAAACCAGCCCTGATGATTTAATATCTAAAGGAGATAAAGTAGTATTGGTGATAGGCCGGGCGGTGCGTACTAAAATAATAGTGCCTAATTTTAGAGGAATGACCTGTGCTGAGGCAGAAAGCATGATGGATTCATTAAATCTAGTGTGCAACTGCCGATTTGAAAACATAGATATTACACCCACCGCACAAGATTCTGCAACTTTTCACGTTTGTCGTCAAGACCCAGTGCACGACCCCTCTATAGGAACCAGCCCTGGCCGCATAGTGGACCTTTGGCTATATAACACACCGTGCCCGCAAGACACCACACACAACGATTGAAAAGAACGCCTGTTAAAGAATTGAATTACGCATGAAAGTCCTCTCCCTCACGCTGTTTTTGTTTATTAGTATTCTATCCCATTCGCAAGAAAAAACTGTTGCGCTGCGCTACAATGCAACACAAGCTGCAAGATATGCTAAGGAGCAACACATGGCCGGCACTGCCACGCGCGGTGGAGGCGGCACACTAGCGCTTCCCTTTTTCGATGATTTTTCTAAGTATTCACTTTCCACTACAGATCCTCTTGTACCCATAAACGACCAGCGTTGGAGCGACAACAACGCGTTTATAAATTGTACCTTTCCCATATCACCACTCACCATAGGCGTGGCTACACTGGATGGGATGCAGGCCAATGGCCAGCCTTATGTATGGAATGAAAACAACATAGTGCAGGAGTGCGATGTGCTTACCTCTTTGCCCATAGACCTGTCCAACAATGTGCCGCTAGATACTTTGCGTTTACTTTTTCATTATCAAAACGAAGGATTGGGCGATGCTTCAGAATCCTACGACACACTATATCTAGATTTTTACACCCCAATAAATGGCGGCAACTGGTTCAATGTTTGGAAAATTGCTGGCGGAAATCCAACAGCAAATTTTGAGCAGCAGTTTATAGAAATTTTAGATGATATCTATTTCAATTCGCAATTCAAATTTCGCTTTCGCAATTACGGAAGACCGGGTGGCAGTGTAGACCACTGGCATTTGGACTACATTATTTTGGCAGATGGTATAGAGCCCGCCACTTTTCAGTTTGATGAGGTGGCTTTTGAATATTGTAACAACACACTTCTAGAGTCAGGCTATACTGCTATGCCATGGACACACTTCCTTACCAATGCTGATGGTTTTATGGCCAATGACATAACACTATATCAGCGCAATTTGGGAGGCATAGAAAATGTGACCTCGCGTGTGGAAGTTTTGCAAGGCGCTACAAATTTGTTTACCTCAGCACAAGACCCTAATACTACACAAGGCCAGGGAGAATATACGCGCACGCTAAGCATGCAGAATTATGTGTTTGATGATCCATCAGCACTTACAGAAACATTTTTTGATGTGCGAGCCACTTTTAACCAAACCGATGCACACTTGTCAAACGACACGATGATGTTTACACAAAATTTTTCGAACTACTACGCTTATGACGATGGCAGTGCCGAAAGTGGATATGGTCTTAACACCAGCGGTGGGCGTGTAGCCGTGCGATATGATTGTGTAACGCCTGACACACTCTTAGGCGTAATGATGCACTGGCTGCCTTTTATATTCAACAACAGCGATGAAACATTTTTGCTGCGCGTGTATGATGTGGATGGCAACATTCCGGGTGCAGAATTAAATGCCGAAGATTTTCAGTTTTACACTCCCAACTATAGTTATGATGGATATAACTCTTACTACTACTATGAGTTTTCCACACCCCTACCATTAGACGGACCTTACTTTATAGGCTGGATACAACAGTCAGATTCGGTAGTGTATATAGGCAATGATGAAAATACCAATATGAACCCAACCAAATTGTATTACAAATACAATGCTTTTAGCAATTGGGCTGCATCATCAGTACCAGGCAGTATAATGCTGCGACCTGTGTTTAAAAACAATATGCCAGATTGGGTAGGAACCAATGACATTCCACAACTGCAATTTGCAGCATATCCTAATCCGGCAAATGAGCAAATTACTCTAAGCATGCCACCTGACTATAAAATGTATCAGGTTCAAATAGTAGATATAGCAGGCCGCACTATCCACTCAGAACAATTTACCAATACAGGTTCTATAGGCATTTCCATTGCGCACTTGTCAGATGGTGTTTACTTTATCAAAATGACATCTGCCATAGACAACAGAACCCACAGTATTCGCATTATAAAACACCAACCATAACCTGAGTTAACAGGGCTTAAAAACAAAAGGAATATTTTTACCTTTTTATATAACCAATGCAATCATTTTACGACCTGGTAGCAACAGATATAAATGGCAATCCTTTTCCATTTACTCAACTGCGAAACAAAAAAGTGATTATAGTAAACACTGCCAGCGAATGTGGATTTACACCTCAATACGCGCAGTTGCAAGAATTATATGAAGAGTTTGGTGCTAACGATTTAGTTGTAATTGGTTTTCCGAGCAATGATTTTGGACAGCAGGAACCAGGCACCAATGAAGAAATAAAAATGTTTTGCGACAACAATTTCCGGGTGACATTTCCACTTATGCAAAAAGTAAAAGTTACGGGAAGTGATGCATGTTCAGTATATGCCTATCTCACCAAAAAAACACACAACGGTGTAGCAGACATTGATATAAAATGGAATTTTCAGAAAATATTGATTGATGAAAATGGTATTTTGGTAAAGAGTATTGCAGCCGCTGCAGACCCTGCCTCAAGCGACATAATCACTTGGATAACCCAACCGAAATTGTTTTAATGAAAACTCAAAAAATAAATATACTCGTTTTTGCCGCGCATCCAGATGATGCAGAATTGGGTACTACGGGCACTTTGCTAAAGGCGCATGACCAGGGCCACACCACTGGTGTAATAGATTTGACCAAAGGCGAATTGGGCAGCAGAGGCAATGCAGTGCTACGTGCGCAGGAAGCGGCTAATGCAAATAAGTTGCTAAAACTTACAGTGCGCGAAAACTTAGAAATGGCCGATGGCTTTTTTGAAATAAACGAAAACAATACACGCGCCATAATAACCTGCCTGCGCAAATACCAGCCCGATGTGGTGCTGTGCAATGCACCTAGTGACAGGCATCCTGACCACGGACGTGCATCTACGCTGGTGCGCGAAGCTTGCTTCTATTCTGGCCTGGCCAAAATAGAAACCATGCATAACAATGAAGCACAACAAGCGTGGCGCCCAAAAGCTGTTTACCAATACATACAAGATTACTACCTGCACCCAGATTTTGTAATAGACATAAGTAACTACTGGGAACAAAAAATAGAAGTTCTTAAATGCTATAGCAGCCAATTTTACGACCCACATTCCAAAGAGCCCATCACTCCTATTTCAGGCAAAGACTTTTTCGATTTTCAAAAAGGCCGTTCTATAAATATAGGTCGCCCTGCTGGCTTTGAAAAAGCAGAAGGATATATTTCTGCCAGACCCATGGGTGTAGAGGATATAACCAAGCTATTATAAAAGTCTAACTTATGGAAAATACTAGTCAATAACCGAACTTGCATTTGCAGCATCATTCTGCTTTGGCCACTGCACTCTCCTCTGCCGAAGAGGAAGAAAATAAAAGCAGGCCTACAAATGTGAGCGCTCCATTGAGTGGCAACATTTCGAAACCAAACTTATAACCACCAAAAATAACTGGACTGTAGTAATCTAAAACCCATGCTATGGCAGGGGCTACAAGGCATATAGCAGGTATCATATTGCTTTGTACTTTTCTTTTAGTAAGTATGCCAAATGCAAACAAACCAAGCAACGGACCATAAGTATAACTTGCTATGGTAAGCAGTATGCCAATGATTTGTTTATTGTCTAACCACTTAAAGAAGATGACCATAATTAAAAATACCAGCGCAAATACAAGGTGAACTCTTTTACGCGTTGCCATTTGCTGTGCCTCGTCCATATTTTTATTGCGCTGTATGCCTAACAGGTCTATGCAAAAAGAAGCTGTAAGTGCTGTAATGGCACCATCTGCAGAGGGGAACAAAGCACTTATCAATCCTACAATAAATATGATACTCACAAAAGGTGGTAGGTATTGCATAGCAATGGTGGGGAACAAATCATCTTTAGCCACATCTATACCTTTTGATGCAGCATAGAGGTAAAGCATTCCGCCCAGAATAAGGAAAATAAAATTGACAGCAACAAGAATAAAACTGAACGAAATCATATTCTTTTGAGAATCCTTCAGCGTGCGCACACTAATATTCTTTTGCATCATTTCTTGATCAAGGCCCGTCATGCTAATGGTAATAAACGCACCGCCAATAATGTGCTTTAGAAAAAAACTTTTGTCTTGCCACTGCATATTAAAAACCTGCGTATAGCCTGCATCGGAAATACTGGCCCATGCCTGGCCCATGCTCATATTCAAATCAGAAATAATATAGCCTACGCAAACTACTAATGCTAATAGCATAAAAAAAGTTTGAAGCGTATCTGTCCACACTATAGTTTTTACACCGCCCTTGTAGGTATACAATAAAATCATGAGCAGTATGACCACTGCAGTGATATGAAAAGAAACATCGTGTCCTGCCAATGTGAGCGAAAAGCCGAGTGGTTTCATTACAAATAATTGCAACACATTTATAACCAGATAAAGCCTAAGTGTGGCGCCCAAAGTGCGCGACACCATGAATAACAATGCTCCGGTTTGATAGGCTACCAAACCAAATCTGTGTTGTAAATAATGATATATGCTGGTTAAATTGAGCTGATAATAAAGCGGCAACAAAACATACGCCACTACAAAATACCCTATAAAATAACCGAGCACTACTTGAAAATAATAAAAATGCTCGGGCCCTACAGTGCCTGGTACTGATATAAAAGTGACTCCACTAAGGGAGGTGCCCACCATGCCAAATGCTACAAGATACCAATGTGCAGAGCGTCCTGCACGAAAATAAGAGTCGTTAGTTGCCTTGCGCGAGGTATACCAAGATATGGCAAGCAGCAAAGCAAAATAAGCCAGTAAGATAAAAATTATAGTTCCTTGTAACATGATAACAAAACAATTAAAACAAGCCATACTATATTTCCACTTTCAAATCATTCTTTCAACATGACTTACTTTGCAACCACAAGGAAATATTCGCAGTCATCAAAGATGACATACAAAACCACCGTTATGAAAAACCTTATAGTCCTTAGCCTGATATTAATAACTGCAACTGCACAAGCTCAGCTGCCGGCTCCCGGCACTATGAATATGATGCGCCCTACAAGCACATCAACCAATGAGCGTGTATCTGCCATATGGACAGAAGACTTTGGCAACGGAATAGGTGTAGGTTGGCAAAACACAGAGGCTGGCAATGTAGCACAATGGGAATACAGAGGCCCTGCTACAACACCCAACAACACTGTTGGCTCGCGCGGTTTGTGTACTGATGCTAACGGAATAGGCAATGTAATAACCAGCCCTACATGGAACAATGGTTATGTAATATTCGATAGCAACTGGTGGGACAATCCTGACCTGCCTTGCACGCTTGAAAATTTTGGAACAGGCCCGGCTCCCGCTCCGCACCTTGCCATGCTTACTTCGCCTGTCATAGACCTAAGTGCCAATATGAATGTGGCATTGCGCTTTAATCAATATTTGCGCAACTATCAGGCAGAAATGCGAGTGGAAGTAAGTGCCAACAATAGCCCCTGGGCAGTAGTGTATGACAACAGTACCACGCCACTGCAAAGCGCCAACGATATGAGTGTGCAAGTACCCATAAGCAATATAGCAGGCGGACAGTCCAATGTTCGCATCCGTTTTGTTTTTGAAGGAACTTACTATTTCTGGCAATTAGATGACATATGTATTGTAGAAATTTTTGCCAATGATTTGGCAACACGTGCCACTACCTATGGCGCTTTTGATTTTTATGATTTAGCGCATCCCACAGGTTTCGAATTAATGGAGTATACCAAATATCCTGATGAGATGGCGCCACTGCTAAAATTTTCTACTCAGTGCGACAACGTGGGTAGCCTGGCACAACTAAACTGCAGACTGAATGTGGAAGTTGTAAATCTTACTACCAACTACACTATACATACAGCACAAAGTGCCGAGGGTTTTAATCTGCAACCAGGTTCGAGCATTGAGCTGCGTGCAAGCGATTTTCAGATGCCTGCTACACAGGCCAATTATCACATCAACTATTTTACATCGCAGACAGCAGTGGACGATAATGATGACAATAATTTAGACACACTTGGTTTTCAAATTACAGATTGCACCTATGCACGCGATTTTAATTTTACCAATAGCACCTTTAATCCCGGACCAGATCTATCCCTATTAGATTATGAAGTAGGCAATGTTTTTTTGGTTACCGCCCCAAATCAATTGTGCTATTCCATAAGCGCAGCAGTGGCTGCTGGCACCACATTGCCCAGCACTTTGTATGCCCGCCTGTATGAGTTTGATGCGCAAGAATCTATTGTAGCTACAGAGCTAGGCACAACAGCCTCAGTAAGCATTACCAACACTATGTTCAACACCTATGGCCAAGGTAATTTTGTTCATTTACTATTTGACAATCCGCTGCCGGTGCAAAATGGACACGCATATTTGGCCGTGGTAGGCAGCACTGATGGAGCAGAAAATGTAATCATAGCATTTAGTGGTGCATCCGAAGAATTTACATCATGGGTACACTTTATGCCCGACCAATGGTTTTACCTTACAGGCACTCCTATGGTGCGCATGAATTTTGGTACCAATATTTCTGTAGCAGAAAATGAATTGCCAACTGCCAACCTATCCATCTATCCCAATCCTGCTCAAAATGATTTGACGATAGATATAGCCGCTTATAAAAATGAAGCAGTCGTCATAGAGTTTTTAGATTTTTCAGGCAAGAAAATATTGACACATACCCTTAATCAAAACCATGCTGATAAGGAAAAAGTAGATATAGCTAACTTAGCTTCCGGCATATACATGGTTCACATTCGCAGCAATGCAATGAGCACTACTACACGCTTTGTAAAAATGTAATTTTCTATATCTGAGTTTTATTATTTCACATTCTATGAGGCAATGCAACTTTTAAAAATTGAGCATGAGTTTTTTTATTAAATAATTAATGAGTGTAAAGTCAACCATAAGTAAAGCCTTTGCAGGTTGGGTTATAAAAAACCAAACCAACGATGCCATGCAATCGTTGGAAAAACAACAGGCCGTGTTGGAATCACTTTTGGAAAAAGCATCAAACACAGCATTTGGCAAGGACCATAACTTTAATCAAATAGCCACACACAATGAATTTGCGCAAGCGGTGCCCATGCGCGATTATGAAGCATTGATACCCTATATAGACCGCACCAAAGCAGGCGAAAAAAATGTGCTGTGGCCCGGCCACCCTTTGTACTTCTGCAAAACTAGCGGCACTACCAGTGGCACTAAATACATACCACTTACTAAAGACTCGTTGCCAAATCATATAAAATCTGCGCGCAATGCATTGCTAAGTTATATAAACGAAACAGGCAATTCAGATTTTGTAAATGGTAAAATGATTTTTTTACAAGGCTCGCCTCAACTGGAAAAACTGGCAAGCGGAATACCCTACGGAAGACTCTCCGGTATAGTGGCGAACCATGTGCCGGGCTATTTGCAAAAGAACAGAATGCCCAGCTATGCTACTAATTGCATAGAAGATTGGGAAACCAAAGTAGACACTATAGCAGAGGAAACCATGCACGAAAACATGACCCTCATAAGTGGCATACCTAGCTGGGTGCAAATGTATTTTGAGTTGTTGCTGAACAAGACCGGCAAAAAAAACATCAAAGAAATATTTCCAAATTTCAACCTATTTGTATACGGTGGAATAAACTTTGAACCATACCGAAAAAATTTCGAGGCACTCATTGGACAAAAAATTCCTACTTTAGAATTGTATCCGGCAAGCGAAGGTTTTATTGCCTACCAAGACTCCCAACAATCTGAAGGATTGTTGTTGAATGTAAACTCAGGTATCTATTTCGAATTTATAGAAGCAGACACCTATCACTCAGAACATCCAAAACGAATAACCTTAGCCGAAGTAAAATTGCATGTAAACTACGTGTTATTGCTTAGCAACAATGCAGGGTTGTGGGCTTACAACATAGGCGACACAGTTAAATTTGTATCGCTGTTGCCGCCACGCATTGTAGTAACAGGGCGCATAAAACATTATACCAGTTCGTTTGGCGAACATATAATAGGCGAAGAAGTAGACAGAGCTATTAGTCAAGTATGCGCGCGAATGAATGTGAGCATAACAGAATTTCATTTAGCCCCACAAGTGCAGCCCGAAAGCGGACTTCCCTACCACCAATGGTATATAGAAACTGATGCAACAGAACTAGACACTACCCAATTTGCTTGGCTACTGGACCAAAAAATGCAGGAGCAAAACATATACTACCGCGATTTAATAAAAGGCAGTGTACTAAAACCTGCAGTAGTAACGTTGTTAGAAAAAGGTGCCTTTAATAGTTATATGAAATCCATTGGCAAATTTGGCGGACAAAACAAAATTCCAAAATTGGCCAACGACCGCAAAATTGCAGATGCACTGGAGCAAATGAAACGTAATTAGTAAGAATGAAGCCTTGCGATAAGAAGAAAATAATTAATGCAAACATGTATCGCATACTTTCCATTCGTCATTTGGTTTTTTTATTGTGCGCTGTATTATGTTCCGCTCATGCAAACAGTCAAATAGCAATTTTTCCAAAAAAACTAGACTTCGGCTTAACATCGCCCAGCACACAATGGGTGGTGGATGTAATAATTAAAAATGAAGCTCCCAAAAAAGACTACCTGCTTCGCAGCACCTTCACGCATGAGTATGAAGTGCTGTATTCTTCCAAAACGCTGTTGCCAGATAGTAGCATAGTACTTAGAATAAAATTTAAACCACGCGCCAAAGGAAAATTCAACGAAAAAATAGAACTCTATTTTGCATCGTTAGAAAAACCTCTAGTGCTTCAGGTAACTGCCGATGTGGCTTATATGAATCCTGACGACAACTTAGCTTGCCCCGATTTTTCGCGCTTAGCAGCAGATTGTTGTGTGGATAATGAATTAGTATGCGAAGTAATAAATGCAGAAACAAAACAACCCATAGCAGATGCCGGTGTAACTATAAAAGAAAACGGTGTACAACAGCTAAGTCTTAAAACCAATGCGGCAGGCAAAGTCACGCGTAGCATTCCCATTGGTTATTACGAGCTGGTGGCCTCGCACAAAAACTATTTATCACAGAATACAGTAAGTTATGTAAACAATAGAAAATCTTATTTTCTATTTGAGTTACAACCTATAAAAAACGAAATAATTGAAGAGCCAAAAGAGATAATAGAACCTGTAATTACATCGCCAGACAGCTCAACAGTAAGTAGTCAGGACTTGCCTGAAAATTTATACAAAGACAACAATATAGTTTTTCTTTTGGACGTAAGCAGCAGCATGAAAATGGGCGATAAAATGGCCCTTATGAAAGGCGCTTTAATGGAACTAACAAAAGCGCTGCGTAGTTCAGACAAAATAACTCTTATAAGTTATGCAGATGAAACCACACTGCTGCTAGCCACTACAGATGGTAGCAACAAGGGGGCTATAAATGGTATAGTAACCACCTTGGTGGCCGATGGAAATACTGCAGGAGCTAAAGGATTCAAAAGAGGATATGAAATACTTAAACAAGAATTTTTAAAAGAGGGCAACAACCAATTAATAGTCATAACAGATGGTGCCTTTCAGCCAGAAGACCAAAAGCAAATAGACAAATTGGTAAGAAAAAATGCTCGTAAAAATTTAAAAACAAGTGTAGTGGGCATAAATGCTAACTATTATGCATCATTAAATTTGAACGCAGTAAGCCAAAAAGGAAATGGATCTTTTATTTTAATAAAGGATGATGCAGATTTGCATCTCATATTAGAAGAAATAAAAAAACAATCAGCAAAGTGAGTGAAAAAGTATTTGTAATAGGTATAGCAGGCGGCAGTGGCTCCGGCAAAACAACTTTCCTAAGAGAGTTAATGAGTCATTTCTCACCACGTCAGGTAGCTTTGGTGTCGCAAGACAATTATTATAGATCTAAAGATGAGCAGGAAATAGATGAAAATGGAGTGCATAATTTTGACTTACCTACATCTATAGACAGAGTGCATTTTGCACAAGACATGCAAATGCTGCGTAGCGGCCAAAGCATAGAAAAACTGGAATACAACTTTAACAATCCTTCGTGGGAGCCAGAGCAAGTAGTTGTGCACCCTGCACCAGTCATTATTATGGAGGGCTTATTTGTATTTCATTATGACGAGATACGCACGCAGCTGGACTATAAAGTATACATAGATGCCCATCACGAAGAGCGCCTTAAACGCAGAATAGAGCGCGATGAAAAAGAAAGGGGCTATCCAGAACATCAGGTAAGGTACCAATGGCACAATCATGTGCGCCCGGCCGAAGAGCAGTTTGTAATGCCCTATGTGCCCCAATGCAATTTGGTGGTGGACAACAATCAACATTTTCAAGAAGGCCTTTCATCGCTTATTGATATAATTAAATCGCACCTAGGCAGCTAGTGAAAACGTGGGATTTAGCATTCGCACTTTTTACCCATTGTGCTATCTTAATAAAGTCATATTCATTACCCCAATTTCTTATGCCGCGGGTATATAAATTGCGCCAGGCTGGTATCAACATAAAATGGCAAAACATTGGTTAAATAAATTAAGGCATCATAAGTGGGCACTGGCGGCTATTAATTTCTTAAAGGAAATAAAACCGCCCGGTTTTCAAGGCCTTTCGATGTGGTTTGTAATGGAGCATTTTATAGAAGGTATTATGAAAGGCCAGTTAGCCACGCGTGCATCAGCCATTTCATTCAGATTATTTCTTGCCTTTTTTCCGGGCATTATTATGCTGCTCACTCTTATTCCTTACATACCTCTGGATAATTTTCAGCAAAACTTATTCGATAGTATTGAAGGATTTTTTCCCGGTGACACATTCAGTCTTTTTGAAAGCACCATGAAAGACTTAGTAAACACAAGGCACAGTGGGTTATTAAGTATCGGTTTTATTTTAGTATTGTATTATGCAAGCAATAGTATTAACGCCATATTCATAGGTTTCAACAGTAGCTATCATTTAGAAGAAAAAGGCAACCCATGGGTGATGCGCATAGCCAGCATACTTCTTATTTTTATTCTGGGATTTATAATGATAGTGGCAGTAGCACTCATAATGTTTAGTGGCACTGCTTTCAATTATTTGCATGAAATAGGTGTGATAGGAGACAAAGGCTACATACCCATTTTAAATATTGCCAACTGGATTATTTCACTATTTCTTATATACAGCATATTTAGCACGCTGTACAACGTAGGTGTAGGCAAGCGCAGACGAAGATGGCGCTTCCTTAATGTGGGTGCCACTTTCGCTACCACATTTTTTATACTTACATCTATCCTTTTTGCATACTTTGTCAATAATTTCGCATCATACAACAAATTATATGGTTCATTAGGAACTCTTATGGTATTGCTTATTTGGCTCAATTTTAATTGTATGATTGTGCTTATGGGTTTTGAACTAAACATGAGCATACGCAAGGCCAAAAGAAGCATACCTAGGCCAGTTCCTATAGCACCACCAATTATTAATAAATTTAAAGAATGAAACACGCTATTATTTTAATTTCAACATTATTGGTAAGTCTTTTTTGTACAAGTCAAACCGTGCTGGGCACATGGAAAACCATAGATGATGAAACCGGCAAACCGAAAAGCCTAGTAGAGATATATGAGCAAAATGGAAAGGTATATGGCAAGGTGATTAAACTTTTTAGAGAACCTAATGAAGAGCAAAATCCCATTTGCGATAAGTGCGATGATTATAGAAAAAACCAGCCCGTGATGGGAATGATAATTATTAGCGACATGCAACTAAAAGATGGCTATTATAAAAGTGGCACCATATGCGACCCTAAAAATGGCAAAGTATACAAATGCGAAATGTGGCTAAAAGCTGGCGATAGCAACAAGCTTGAGCTCAGAGGTTATTGGGGATTTATTTTCCGCACTCAAACCTGGGTTAGAGTGAGCTAGTAATAATCTTTTTATTAGAACTGGAAGTAGTTTCTTCGTTTGAAACGGGGCTTATCCTTTTTATCAATGCATAATTTTTTGTACATGGCTTCAGCATCCGTGTCGCCCAATTGTGCGGCTTCCACCCAGTCGCCACAAGCACCTTCCATGTCGTGCTTATAATAAAATGCTTCGCCTCTGAAGTATAAAATTTCTGCAACAAAATCCGTTTTTTCCAACTTCAACTCATCCAGCAATTCCATAGCGCTTCTAAACTGTCCCATGTCAAGCATAATGATGGCCATATTCAATTTAGCCCTTTTCAACTCGGGCTGTAGCGCATAGGCCAATTGAAAATCTTCAAGCGCCATATTATTTTTTTTCTGGTCGGCAAAGTTGGCTGCACGCAAGTAGTATGCTTCTGCATACATGGTATCTATGTTTATTGCCTCATTTATATATCGCTCGCATGCTTTATTTTCCATGCACATATACTCCAGTGTAGCTAGCCAATAATATCCTTTAGCATCGCCCTCGTTAAGTTGCAAATAACTTATCAAATCCATTCTGGCTGCTTCAAATAACTGCATCGATATTTTACAAATTCCTCTATTGAGAAACAAATCTGACTCGGCATAGCCTGTTGATTTTGCCTGATCATAATCACCCAGAGCCATGCTATAATCGCCCAGTTTTTGCAAACAATTAGCTCGCACCAGGTATGCTTCTGGGGTGGGGTGTTGTTGCACTTGCAAGTCAGAGGCATTGAGTGCTTTTGCATAATCGCCCAAAGCATAGGCTTCCTTAGCCTGCTCCAAAGCGCTTTGCGCCAACCCCATGTGGCCGGCAAAACAAAAAAGTATTATGTAAAGCAATTGCCTTTTCATCTCATTATTTAAAAACTGATGGGCTTTGTACGAGCCAAAGGCAGTATTGTTTCCTCCCTTCAGTGGTTCTTGTTGCCATGGGTATATGACTATAAAAAAAGAAACCCCCTCAACTTTCGTTGAGGGGGTTTCATCGGTTAGGATTATAAAAACCGTCTATTTAGACTGATTACTTGTTTATTACCAAACGTCCCATTTCGGTATTACCGTTTTGAGAAATTCGGAACATATAGATACCAGTAGCCAAATTATTCACGCTAAAGTCAACGCGATAAGTCATACCAGCTTCCATATTGTTGTTGTATACATCAGCCACCTTAGCACCAGCCATGTCAAATACTTCCAATTGTGCACGGCCAGCAGCAGCGCTCTTGAATGTAAATACAGTGTTGTTGTCAGCTGGGTTAGGAGCTACCATAATGTTCAACTCTTTAGTTTCCACAACCTCAGCAGTTGGAGTGCCTGGCATGATTGGACCTGTTACATTACCTTCAAACATGATGTATTGTTGGCAAGTAGTAGAGTTACCAGAACAGTCAGAAGCAGTCCATTGACGCAAGATGTAGTAATCTGGGCAGCAATCCAATTCGAAAGCTAAGTCACCAGCACCACTAACAGAAGTAGTTGATTGACCGTTTACGAATGAACCACTGTAAGTGAACCAACCACCAAAGCCATTGTCAGCATTGTTGTAGTTGTTAGCACCATCACCAAGTTGGAAACCAAAGTAGTTGTTAGCAGGAGCATGCACCAGGTTAAGAGCAGAACCGGTGTAAGCACCGAAACCGTTTAACTCAGCACCAGCATTGTTCTGCATTATGAAGTACAACCAGTCAGTGTGGTTAACACCTAGAGTAGAACAGTCAGCCTTAAAGCTAGTTGGGAAGCTTTGAGTGCTCCAAGCAGACCAATCCTTTTCAGCACCAAACCATACATCTAATGCGAAACCATTAGCGGGGTTAGCAGCATTTACCAAAGTAGCAGTAACGTGAGCAGTACCGTTAGGGAAACGTACTAATTCACCTTCAGCTAACTGGTAGTAACGGTGAGCAGCAGGCATGTTGAACATAGCCATAGCCCAGTCGTAAGGATAGTTACAAGGGTTGCCAACAGGACGAACAGGAGTTAACAAGTCGCAATCTGCAATAGAACCTGGCTCAGGTGTTTCACCAATGATGAACTCCTCAGGAGTAACTTCTATAGTAGCACCACAGTTGTCAGTAGCTGTAACTACAGCAGCAGCAGGAATAGAATCAGTGCAAGCCAATACTAAATCTTGTGGACAACCGCTCAATTCTGGAGCAGTTACATCATTTACAAAAATGTAATAAGATGCATAGTCATAATTTTCGCAATTGTCATATGCAGAATATGATACAAGTAGTATTTGATTTCCGCAATCGTCAGATTCCAACACTTGTGTAAGCACATCAATTGTAACGTTAGCATCGCAGTTATCAGTAGCTACTACCATTGCAGGAGCAGGTATTTCAGAAGCACACTCTACAGTTACATCAGTCAATTCTGTTTCAATCACCGGAGCAGTGTAGTCATAGACTGAAATGTACTGGTCGAAAGTGCTAGCATTACCGCAAGCATCTGTAGCAGTCCATGTGCGAATTATTTCAGCAGAGCACTCGTTTATGCTAGTTGTATCATCAGCATAAGTGTATTCAATGGCGCTGCAAGCATCCCAAGCAGATGGTTCATTTACTTCTATTTCATTCAAACACTGGTAAGAGAAAACGTAAGTGTTTTCACCAAATACTGGAGCAGTAGTATCTTGAATAGTGATGGTTTGAACATCGCTAGACTGATTACCACAATCATCTGTAGCAGTGAACGTGCGAGTAATAACCATGTTAGCAGGGCAGTTGCCAAGAACAGTGTCAGTAACCACAGTTACATCTACACTGTAATCACAAGAGTCCCATGCATATGCATCCATTAAATAGATGTAGTCAGTGCACTCAGCAATGATGTCTTGAGGAGCGTAGATTACTGGTAGGTTGTTGTCCACCACAGTTACCACACGGTCTATTACAGTTACGTTACCGCAATTGTCAGTACCAGTCCAAGACTCAGTGTAGCTAGCGCCACATACATCAGTTATTTCGAAGCCAGCATATACTACTTCTACTTCGCCACCACAGTTGTCTACAAACGCAGGGTCAAATGCAGGAACTGATTCAGTGCAAGCGATAGTGATATCAGCAGGCTCATTACCAGTAGGTGCAGTTACATCAATCAAGCGAATGATTTGTGAGAAATACTGAGAGTAATTGTAGCATACATCGTATGCAACATAAATACGCTCATATACACCGGCACACTCACCGCTAAACATTTCAGTGCTTACTATTTCAATAGTCACCTCGTTGCAATTGTCAGTAGCCGTAACGAATATACCAGACTCTAGAGAGAACTCCTCACATGGTATTTCTATTTCCAACTCACCAGTTATGACCGGTGCAGTAGTATCGCGCACTATAATAAAAACCGCAGCTTCGCTAGAGTTACCACACTCATCTGTAGCAGTAGTAGTACGATAGAAGAATGCAAAGCAAGGACCATCGTAGCTTAGCTCAGAATCTACAGTATTGTAAGAAACGATACCACAATTGTCAGTAGCAGTTGGCAATTCAGTAACAAACTCCTGGTCACACTCAAACACGTAGAAGCTTTCATACTCACCAAATTCAGGAGCAGTAGTGTCTTGTACAGTGATTGTTTGAGAGCTAACAGAAGTGTTACCACACTCATCAGTAGCAGTGAAAGTGCGAACGATTTGGTAGTTCTGTGGGCAAGTACCAGCAATGGTATCTACTTCTACAGAAATTTCCACATCATAATCACAATTGTCATAAGCATATGCACTACCATAATACAACTCCTCGTTGCACTCAGCAGTGTAGCTGTATGGAGTGTATTCGAATTGAGGGTCAACATCATCTATAAGCGTAACTATACGGTCTACTGAAGAAGTGTTACCACAGTTGTCAGTAGCAGTCCATGTTTGAGTAAAGCTTACGTTGCAGTATCCATTTACTTCAGGAGAAGTGTAGCTGTAAGTCAACTCACCACCACAGTTGTCATACCACATTGGGTCAAAAGAAGGCACTTGCTCATCGCAATGAACAGTGATATCTAATGGCTCAATACCGATAGGAGCAGAATCATCTGTAAGGCGGATAATTTGTAGGAAAGACTCAGAAGCATTGCCACAAGCATCGTATGCTGTGTAGTAACGCAAGTAAACACCTGCGCACTCACCACTTACTTGAAGTGTGCTGTCTATTACTATTTCCACTTCGCTGCAAAGGTCAGTAGCAGTAACAAATATACCAGTCTCAGCAGAGAATTCTTCGCAAGGAATTTGTACTTCTAGAGTACCTGCAATTATTGGTGCGGTAGTGTCTTGAGTAAGTATATGCTGGCTGAATGTAG
The DNA here is from genome assembly GCA_031418455.1 of Flavobacteriales bacterium. Lineage (GTDB taxonomy): Bacteria > Bacteroidota > Bacteroidia > Flavobacteriales_D > Sanyastnellaceae > JANNVZ01. The sequence continues at coordinate 49,909 of JANOXJ010000121.1, forward strand.
AGCTATTGCCGCAATCATCAGTAGCAGTAAATACACGAACAATACAATCAACTATTGGGCAAATTTCTTCTTGTTCTTCAACAACCAGGTTGGTTATAGTTACAGTACCAAGACCACATTGGTCGTCTATGGCAGTAATACGAAGGTCGAAAAGGCTACCTGCAGGGACAGTGATAGTGCTGTTACCAGACTGAGTGTAACCACCACCTATAATGTTAGCAGTAATACCAGTTGTAACACCATCTATTGCATATTCAAAACGGTCGAAGTTTGCACCATTTTGTCCACAATAATTATCAGCAGAAACATAGCTCCAATCGAAACTAACAGTTACTTGACATGCAGTAGTAGCTGCTGCGGTGTATGCACTTGAACCAGGACCATTGTCTGTATTAGAACCGCCTATGGTGAAGCCAGTAGGTAGGTTAGAGAAATTCACAAAACCATTGCCACCATTGCTATAGAAATACCATGGAGAAATTGTAGAGTAGTCAGCATAAGTAATATCTACTTCTGCATCACAATTGTCAGTAGCAGTTGGAGCCAAATATGGAACCTCGTTGCCACACTCAACTATTACTTCGTTCTCACCTTCCAATGAAGGTGCAGTTTCGTCAACAACAGTTACAATTTGAGTTTGTACAGCTTGGTTTCCACAATTGTCATATGCACGGAATATGCGGTAGATGAACAATTCTTGTGGGCAAGCACCTGGCATAGTGTCAAAAGCCAATGCTATTTCCACTTGTGGATCACAGTTATCATAAGCCAAAGGCATAACTACAGCCGGAACTTCTTCATCACAATTGATGGTGAAGTCAGCAGGGAATTCTTCGAACCATGGGTTCACATTGTCATAGATAGTAACGTTACGGTCTATTACAGTTGTGTTACCACAGTTGTCAGTAGCAGTCCAGCTTTCAGTGTAAGTAACATCGCATATTTCAGTTACTTCAAAACCAGAGTATATAACTTCTACTTCACCACCGCAATTGTCAGTAAACATTGGGTCGAAAGAAGGAATCTCATCACTGCAAAGTACAGTTATGTCTTGTGGCTCGTTACCAACAGGAGCAACCTCATCAAGCAAACGAATGATTTGGATAAATGTAGGAGATACATTACCACAAACATCATGTGCAGTGTAGTAGCGGATGTATACACCAGCGCACTCACCACTCACTAGTTGAGTGCTATCTATTACAATTTCAAACTCATTGCAATTATCAGTAGCTGTAACAAATATTCCAGACTCAAGAGAGAACTCTTCGCAAAGAATTTCAACCTCTTGAGCACCGGTAATAACTGGAGCAGTAGTATCAACAATCATTATTAACTGAGATACTTCGCTATTGTTACCACACTCATCTGTAGCCACAGTTATGCGTTCAAATGAAGCATAGCAAGGACCATCGTAGCTCATTTCAGTGTCAAAAGTGTAGTAAGAAACCTCGCCACAGTTATCAGTAGCAGTTGGGTTTACGGTCACTATAGGAGTATTGCACTCAAAAGTGTAATACATCTCATATTCATTAAATATTGGGTCAGTAGTATCTTGTACAGTTATAGTTTGAGTTTGCGGAGCAGAAGCATTGCCACAAGCATCAGTAGCTATAAATGTGCGAGTTATTTGATAGTTCTGTGGGCAGTTACCAGCTATGGTATCTACTACTTCAGAAATAGTGTAGTCAGAACAGTTGTCCCAAGCAGAAGCTGAATCATAAACCAACTCATCGCTGCACTCAGCAGTGTAGTCAGCTGGTATGGTTAAATAAGGAGCAGTAGTGTCTACAATGTGGAATACAACAGAAACCATTGTATCGTTCTCACAGTAATCTACACCCACCCAAGTGCGTATGATATCAAAAGAGGCATCGCAACCATCGTTAGTAGCTACTACTTCTTCAGAATAAGAAACAGTAACTTCCATTTCACAATTGTCAATACCATAAACGCCATCTAAACCAAAGTAGTTGCCGTCATCACCTACAGTAACATCGCTACACTCTATAGTTGCCTCAGCAGGAATTCCATAAAGTATAGGAGCAGTCAAATCTTGTATTGCAATGTATTGCTCAGCAGTAGCAGTGTTTCCACAAGCATCAGTAGCTGTGTAAATTCTGTAATATACACCAAGACATCCGCCTGAGTTAAGTATTTCAGATGTTACTTCAACTGTAGCTTCACCACAATTGTCAGTAGCAGTAATCAAAGCAGGAATTTCATCACACTCTATATGAGCATAGAATTCATAATCATCAAACACAGGAGCAGTAGTGTCCTGAACATGTATAGTTTGAGTAAAGCTTACAGCGTTATCACAACCATCATTAGCACTCCAAGTGCGAATAAGAGTGTAGTTACCAGGACAGTTGCCAAGAATTACCTCTTCGTTGAAATAAACTACTATACCTTCTTGACAATTATCTTGAGCACTAACAATAGCAGCAAGTGGAACAGCGTCACACTCTACAGTTATTTCAGCTGCTGGAGTTCCGCTAAGAACAGGAGCAGTAGTATCTACTATAGTTATAGTTTGAACACAATCAGCACGATTGCCGCATATGTCTGTAGCAGACCAAGTGCGTGTAATAGTTGAGTAGCAGTTATTCCCTTCAACTTCTTCACCAAGGTAAGTAACTACAACATCACCAGCGCAGTTGTCAGTAGCCGTTACATTAAGAGCTACTGCAGGAATTTCCTGGTCGCACTCTATTGTTAAGCTTTGTGGACAATTTACAAACGTTGGAGCTGTAGTGTCATCAACTATTACATCATAAGAAGCAATAGTAGCATGGCCACATGCATCTTCAGCACGGTAGAAGTGTGTGAAAGAAGTGTGGTGTACACAGTCTGTTTGAGTATTTGGGGTGCAAGAAGCATCCACGTTTACGTCACCATGACCAGATACAGCAGTACCATCTACAAAACCATCGTAGCTAAACCAGCCAGAAAGACCAGAGCTACAGTTTTTATTGTTAGCACCTATACCCTTCTGAAAACCGAAGTAGTAACTAGATGGCATATGGTATAAACTAAGAACATCGCCAGCTAAGTCACCAGCGCCAGTAAGGGTAGAGAAGCCGCCAACAAGTTCAAAATACTCCCAGTTAATATGGTTTGTAGTAGCACAAGCCAACAAAAGGTCGTTTTTGTAATTTCTGCCAAGACCACTCCATGTAGCCCAGTCAGCCTTGTTTTCAAACCAAAGGTCAACAACGAATTGCTCGTTATTGTTAGCAGTATTTATAACAGTACCATAAAGGTGAGCAGTACCATCAAAGAATTGGTCGAAAGTTCCGCCATTAGAATCAAACACGAAATTAGCATTAGTTACTTGCGCGTTAGAAGCAAGTACAGGCAACCATACTGCCCAATCAGCACCAGGGCCAAAAGCAGTAGAAAGAGCACATGTCTCAGTTAGTTCGCCAGTCTGAGAAGTCCAAGACTCGGCTACTACCTCGCCAGAGCAAGCATCAACAGCTGTAACAGCTATTGGGCCTTCTACTGACTCTAGGCATTGAACATTAATATCAGAAAGTTCTGGAAATACAGGACCTTGAGTGTCCACTACGGTTATTACTTGTGTGCAAGTGGCTGAAAGATCACCAAGGGTGATAGTCCAAGTGCGCACAATAGCAGAAGAGCAGCTAGTAGAACCAACTGTAACATCACTATAGGTAGCATTAATTTGTAAATCACATATTTCAGAACCATCGAATGTTGGCGCGCCAGTCAAATCTAAGTTTGTCAAGTTTGAACCACATTCAACAGTTACATCTGCAGGACATTGAACAACAAGTTGTGCCTGACAAGCAGGCACGCAAGAAAGTTCAAAAATAAAAGGACCACTATCGCCATTAGAATTACCTGCTGTGGTAGGCTCCCAACCTGTAGCGTATATATAATACGTTACACCTTGTTGAGCGAAGAATGTGTAGGAAGAATTCCAAATTTCACTTCCAGAATCATCATCACCACCCACACATGTAAGCTGAGCGCAAGTGCCGGTATAGATACCTACAAAAGTATCAAAGGCATTATCACCAACAGATTCTGTTAGTGCAACAGTTACGCTACCGCCAGTTCCAAGATGACTGAACCAAACACCTGGCTCACCATATACTTGTCCAAATGGCGTATTACCGCAAAAGCTAATGTTGTCAGTAGTTGCATTGGCCGTAGAACCAGTTAACGTTTGACCACATAAAATAGGAAGAGCACCGTCACAACCATCGTTGATCGGAGCACTAGTTTGAGCACTCATAAGAGAACCCCACAGAACAAGCATTAGGCTAAGACAGCAAGCCTTTAAAGAAGTAGCAGTGTTAGAGACCAAAGCATAAGGACTACATACACCACCACTCAAGAACATTGTAGAATGTTTCATTGAATTGGTTTTAAATTAAAAAAATCAGTTAAAAAGCGGTGTAAGTTTCCCGATGCGGGAGAAAGAAAGATAGATGAGTTTTCAGATATGCCCGACAAAAGTAATGTATCTTTCGACTAAATT
>JANOXJ010000122.1:0-4212 GCA_031418455.1 Flavobacteriales bacterium
CGGCAAATGAAAAGAATGAAATAGCAGCTATCGCAATGCACATGGCACTTGCAGCTTGGTATGGAGTAAGTTTAATAAGTTTTCTCATAGGTAAAGATTACAATGGCAATCATAGTGCCTTCATTTACTTTTTTGGGTTAAATAATTTTTTCAAATTCAAATTTTCAATTCAGCAATCCATGAAGAATGATAAAATAATAACCTTTACTGTTTCTAAAGCGTTTTAAAACCTTATGAATGGCGGCCATAGTGTAAATTGGACACTAAGTTAATTACTACTGCATTTTGTGCCACCAAGAGCCATTATATTTGACCACTCTTTTTATTCAAACAAACACACATGTCTACAGAAACAATTAAAAAGACTATGCCAGGTACTAAAACCAACGGCCAAACCAATGCAGCTGAGCGTTTTGGCAAAGAAACTTACATAAAATGGTACCGCGAAATGCTGCTTATGCGCAGATTTGAGGAGAAGTGCGGTCACCTTTATATCCAACAAAAATTTGGTGGCTTTTGCCACCTATACATAGGCCAGGAGGCTGTGCTAAGCGGTATGATGGAAGCTATACGCCCCACCGACCGGGTTATTACTGCCTACCGCGACCATGCCCATCCGCTGGTTATGGGTAGCGACCCTAACAAGGTAATGGCAGAGCTATATGGCAAAGCTACAGGCCTTTCTAAGGGCAAAGGCGGCAGCATGCATATGTTTGACAAAGAGCGCAACCTGTTTGGCGGCCACGGCATAGTGGGCGCACAAATACCAATGGGCGCAGGTATTGCCTTTGCAGACTGGTACCGTGGCGAAGACCATGTTACTGTTTGTTTCTTTGGCGATGGAGCTTCGCGCCAGGGTGCGTTGCACGAAACGTTTAACATGGCTATGACATGGAAACTGCCCGTAATATTTGTGATAGAAAATAACCAATATGCTATGGGAACCAGCGTGGAGCGCACCTCCAACGTAACCGACCTTAGCCTGCTTGGCGCCTCATACCTTATGCCAAGTGCCAAGGTAGACGGCATGCGACCAGAGGATGTGTGCGAGGCTATGGAGCGTGCCTGCGAGCGTGCACGTGCAGGCGAAGGCCCAACACTGTTGGACATAAACACATACCGCTACAAAGGCCACAGCATGAGCGACCCTCAGAAGTACCGCTCCAAAGAGGAAGTGGCAGAATACCAAAGCCAAGACCCGCTAGAGCACGTGCTAAATATGCTGCGCACCAACAAGTGGATGAGCGAAGAGGAAATAGAAAAAGTAGAAGAAGAAATAAAAGCAGTGGTGGACGCGAGTGTGAAATTTGCAGAAGAATCGCCACTTCCAGACCCATCTGAAATATACAAGGATGTGTATATGCAAGATGATTATCCTTATGTAAAGGATTAATTTTTATTTTCACTTTCGAACAATGTGAGTAATTGGTTACTCAAAATTGCTAACTGAAAGTGAATTGCGTTAAACCAACCCCAAAGGGGTGAAGCAAGATTTTACAAAGTCAACAATTTCAATAAATAGAAAACATTATGGCAGAAATAGACAGAATGCCCAAGCTAAGCGATACCATGACGGAAGGCACCGTGGCTAAATGGCACAAAAAAGTGGGCGATACTGTGAAGGTGGGTGAATTAATGGCTGAAATAGAAACAGACAAAGCCACTATGGACTATGAGTCGCCTTACAACGGTGTGCTATTGCACATAGGCGTAGAGGCAGGCAAAACTGTACCAATAAATGCACTGCTTGCCATAGTAGGCAAGCAAGGCGAAGACATTACAGCCCTTTTAAAAGAAAGTGCTACAGCCGCTGCACCTGTAGCCGCTACTGCTCCTGCGCCAGTAGCTGCTGCTGCAGCGCCTGCTCCTGTAGCTGCGCCAGTAGCTATTGCCACACCAGTGGCAGAGCCTGCATATGCCAACAATGGCCGCCTAAAGGCATCGCCATTGGCTAAGAAAATAGCAGAAGACAAAGGCATAGACATAACACGCGTAGCAGGCAGTGGCGATGGTGGCCGCATAGTAAAGCGCGATATAGAAACGTATACACCGGGCATGGCTGCATCAGTAGCTGCCGCGCCAATATTTGTAGCTGCGGGCACTGAAAATTATACAGAGGAAACGGTGTCGCAAATGCGCAAAACAATTGCCCGCAGACTGTCTGACAGTTTGTTTACAGCGCCACATTTTTTCCTTACCATGGACATAGACATGGACAATGCTATGGCAGCGCGCAAGGGAATAAACGATAAAGGCGATGTGAAAATATCGTTTAACGATATGGTGGTAAAAGCATGTGCCATGGCGCTGCGCAAACACCCAAAGGTAAACTCTAGCTGGCGTGGCGAGAGCATACGCTACAACGAGCATGTGCACATAGGTATAGCTGTGGCCGTGGAAGATGGTTTGCTTGTTCCTGTAGTGCGCTTTGCGAACGAAAAAGGTTTGGCACAAATAGGTGCTGAGGTAAAAGTGTTTGCCGATAAAGCAAAAAACAAAAAACTACAACCAGTAGATTGGGAAGGCAACACCTTTACCATATCTAACCTTGGCATGTTTGGTATAGAAGAATTTACAGCCATTATAAACACACCTGATGCATGCATACTAGCAGTAGGCGGCATTAAGCAAGTGCCTGTGGTGAAGAATGGCGCAGTGGTGCCGGGCAATGTAATGAAGGTAACACTTAGCTGCGACCACCGTGTGGTAGATGGTGCTTCAGGAGCTGCATTCCTCCAAACATTAAAAGACTATTTGGAAAACCCAGTAATGATGTTGGTATAATAAAATCAAACATTACAATCATAAATTTGAAAAAGGCGAATATGTATTCGCCTTTTTTATTTCGCCATGTACTTCCTTCTATTTTCGCAACGCAATTTTTACTCATCGTTTATGCAATAGAAATTTTCAATTGCATATTTTGAATTTAATTGCAACGAGTAAACACATAATAAAAAACATTTAGCAAGAGATATGAAACAAATAGCAGTAGTAGGCGCAGGCCAAATGGGCAATGGCATAGCACACGTATTTGCACAGCATGGTTATAATGTAGTGTTGGTAGATGTAAAGCCCGAATTTTTAGAAAAAGGGTTGGCCAACATAGACAAAAACCTGGAGCGCCAAGTAGCCAAAGCCACCCTAACTGCGGAGCAAAAGGCGGCCACTTTAGCGCGCATTACCAGCAGCACCGACACGGCAGCGGCTGTGGCCAACTGCGATTTAATAATAGAAGCTGCCACAGAAAATGTGGACTTAAAACTTAAAATATTTGCGCAGCTAGATGGTGCTGCACCTGCACATTGCATACTTGCTTCTAACACAAGCAGCATAAGCATTACTAAAATAGCTGCGGCTACCAAGCGCCCCGGTCAGGTTATTGGCATGCACTTTATGAATCCCGTGCCGGTAATGAAGTTGGTAGAAATAATACGCGGCTACAGCACTACCCATGAGGTAAACAATAAGATAGTGGAAATATCTAAGTCGTTGGATAAAGTGCCTGTGGAAGTAAACGACTACCCAGGTTTTGTGGCCAATAAAATATTGATGCCTATGATAAACGAGGCCATTTGTACCCTGTTTGAAGGCACTGCAGGAGTGGAGGAGATAGACAATGTAATGCGCCTAGGCATGGCCCACCCAATGGGGCCGTTGCGCCTGGCAGATTTTATAGGATTGGATACTTGTTTGGCTATACTTAGAGTGTTGCAAGACGGATTTGGTAATCCTAAATATGCGCCATGCCCGCTGCTGGTAAACATGGTAATGGCAGGCAAATTGGGCAACAAAACAGGCGAGGGTTTTTACAACTACAGCGATCCTAAAAACCCCACCGTGTCAGCTTCATTTGCAAAACAAGCGTAATGATTATGACTTAGAAATAATCCGGCAATCGGATTATTTCACTATTTGAACACGCACCGCCATTGGGCCTTTTTGTCCCATTTCTATTTCAAATGTTACACGGTCGTTTTCTTTTACCTGCTGTGCAAGGCCATTGGCGTGTACAAATACACTCTGCTGCGATTTAAGGTCGCGTATGAAGCCATAGCCTTTAGCATCATTAAAGAAAGTTACTGTTCCTTTGCGTATAGCATCTACAGGCTCTATATCGCGCCTGGTAGCACCTAGCTGAATGTCTTCGGTGTTTATTTCTATTTTTCTATTTGGGTCTGGTGGTTCGGTAGTCAATCTACCAAACTCATC
>JANOXJ010000123.1:0-3208 GCA_031418455.1 Flavobacteriales bacterium
GCTTCTATAAAGGCTCTGCGCGGTGGCACATCATCGCCCATAAGCATAGAGAATATGTGGTCGCACTCAGCAGCGTTGTCTATGGTAACTCTGCGCAGGGTGCGTCCGTTCGGGTTCATGGTAGTTTCCCATAGCTGTATGGCATTCATTTCGCCCAAACCCTTGTAGCGCTGCACGTTTACAGAGCTTTCGTTGCCTGCGCCTTTTAGCTCCGCTATAGTTGCATCGCGTTCTGTCTCGTTCCATGCGTATACGGCTTTGTTGCCTTTTTTCACTTGGTACAGCGGTGGTGTGGCTATGTATATGTGTCCTTTTTCTATCAGCTCGCGCATGTGGCGGAAGTAGAAGGTGAGTATAAGGGTTTCTATGTGCGAGCCATCCACGTCAGCATCGCACATTATTATTACTTTGTGGTAGCGCAGCTTTGTTAGGTTAAGTGCTTTGCTGTCTTCCTCGGTGCCTATGGTTACACCCAGTGCGGTGTACATATTGCGTATTTCTTCGTTTTCAAATATTTTGTGGTGCATGGCTTTTTCCACGTTCAATATTTTTCCACGTAGCGGCAATATAGCCTGAAACTGACGGTCGCGGCCTTGCTTAGCAGTGCCACCTGCAGAGTCGCCCTCTACCAAGAATAGCTCGCTTTTCACTGGGTCTTTTTCCGCACAGTCTGCCAGTTTGCCCGGCAAGCCGCCTCCTGTGCCTACACCTTTGCGCTGCACCATTTCGCGGGCTTTTTTAGCTGCTTGGCGCGCTTGTGCTGCAAGTATTACTTTGTTTACTATTTGCTTAGCATCGTTGGGGTTTTCTTCCAAGTAGGCTTCCAGCATTTCGCTCACCACCTGGCTCACAGGCGCTACTGCTTCTTTGTTGCCTAGTTTGGTTTTTGTTTGTCCTTCAAACTGGGGTTCCTGCACTTTTACAGATACCACTGCGGTAAGTCCTTCGCGGAAGTCATCGGGCGAAATTTCTATTTTCAACTTCTCCAGCAAACCGCTTTTTTCAGCAAAGTTTTTGAGCGTGGTAGTAAGTCCTCTTCTAAAACCGCTAAGGTGTGTACCACCTTCGTGTGTGTTTATGTTGTTTACATAGGAGTGTATGTTCTCGTTAAACGAGTCGTTGTATATCATGGCCACTTCCACTGGTATTTCACCATCGGTGCGCTCCATGTGTATTATTTTTTGAATAATGGGTGGGCGTGTTTCATCCAGGTATCTTACAAATTCTACCAGACCATCTTTAGACAAAAATGTTTCGCTGTGTGCGTTGCCAGCCTCGTCCACATTGCGCATATCTGTAAGCGAAAGGGTGATGCCTTTGTTTAGAAAAGATAGTTCGCGCAAGCGGCCTGCCAGTGTTTCGTAGTTGTACTCAGTGTTGTCAAATATGGTATTGTCTGGCTTAAAGGTAACAGTAGTGCCACGCTTGTCAGTGTCGCCCAGCATGCGTGCGGCATATAGTGGTTTGCCTATGCTGTATTCCTGCTCCCATATTTTGCCATCGCGGTGCACTTCAGCACGCAGGTGAATAGATAGTGCGTTTACGCAGCTTACACCCACACCGTGCAATCCGCCCGATACTTTGTACGAGCCTTTGTCAAACTTACCACCAGCACCTATTTTGGTCATTACTACTTGCAATGCCGACACGCCTTCCTTCTTGTGCATGTCTACAGGTATACCGCGTCCATTATCGCTTACGCTTATGGAGTTGTCTGTATTAATAATTACGCGCACTGTGTCGCAGTAGCCGGCCAATGCCTCATCTATAGAGTTGTCCACTACCTCATACACCAAGTGGTGTAGGCCTCGTGTACCAGTGTCGCCTATGTACATGGATGGGCGCATGCGCACGTGCTCCATGCCTTCTAAACTTTGAATATTGTCGGCTGTGTAATCGGCTGCTCCTTTTGCTTTGCTTTCTTCTGACATAATTGTTGTTTCTTCCACTTTAATTTTTCCTTTATAGAATCGTTAGATTTTTTGCGTAAAAAAGGGGCAAAACGCCCCTATTTCATTTCGATTTCAAAGGTAACCATTTTAAAGCTTTTTTCCTGCTTTTTAATGAACAAAATGCACCACTTATTTTTCACATAATTTGAACAACGGAACAATTAGGTGTTATGCGGCAATGGCAGCATGCAAACAATTAGTTTTTTTTAGCGAAAATGATTGAGTTTGTGTATGTTATTTCGCCCTTTCAATAAAAATAAAAACAACCACATGATTAAACAACTACTCTCATTATCCATAGCCATGGTGGGCTTAAGCGCTATGGCGCAAAATGCAGGCGATTTTGACCTTGGTTTTAACGGTACAGGCATACTTACTTTAGGGCCAGGGCCTGTGCACGACAACATAAATGATTTGGGATTGCAAGCCGACCAAAAAATAATAGGTTTTGGTATGACTATGGGCACTGGCTCGTTCAATTTTGACGTAGCCATTAACCGAATTAATACCGATGGCACGCTTGACACAAGCTTTGGTACCGATGGGTATTATAAGTTGGATTACAATGGCGATTCTGATTTTATATATCAGGGAATAGTGTTGCCCGATGGTAAAATATTGGCCTGTGGAGCGGTTACCACCACCGACCCCGATAATACCGACATTTTTCTTCTAAAGCTAAATGCCGATGGCACGCCCGATACAGGCTTTGGTGGTGGCGATGGCATGGCCATAGAGGCTATAGATATAGGGCAAGACTATGCCAATGCTATGGTAGTGCTGGCTGATGGCAGCATAGTTATAGCTGGCAGCACAGCGGTACCTGGTTTTACATACACTCATGGGCTTATTATGAAGTTTACCCCAGAGGGTGACTTGGATACCACCTTTGGCACCGATGGTTACACCATAGTGAGTCCTAACAATGAGTCTGACGTGTACCGCGGCATTGTAGAGCTGTTAGATGGCAGTTTTATAACCGTAGGTAGCAGCAATTACAATTTTGGCGACCATGCCTGGGTTTCTAAATACAGTGCTCAGGGCCAGTTAAACACGGGCTTTGCCACTGCCGGGCATTACATTATGGAAAATGCTGTTAGCATGGCTACCGATGTAGTTTTGTTGGGCAACAACATTTTGCTATGCGGCAATAAGCAAGGCTCGCAGGGCGATGTAATGTTGTTTAGCCTTACAGCTGCAGGTTTTCTAAACAATGGTTTTGGCACCAGTGGCGAAGTATTGGTAAATGTAAATTC
>JANOXJ010000124.1:0-2743 GCA_031418455.1 Flavobacteriales bacterium
TCGCTTGCCAAATAGAAAAAAACATATAGACCATACCATTAGAATAGACTGGAGCGAAATGGACTTATTAGGTCATGTGAACAACGTGCAAATAATGAAGTATGTGCAAGCCGCAAGGGTTAACTTTTGGGAAATGATTGGGCTCTACGACATAGGCGAAAAAAGTGATATTGGAGTAATGGTAGTAAGCGTTTCATGCCAGTTCAAAAAGCCTCTGTTTTATCCTGGCGAAGTGCGCATAAAAACATCTGTAAGCAATATAGGCACCACTAGTTTCAGACTAGTACATTATATATATAACGATGAAGATGAACTATGCGCTGAAGCATCTGACGCAGAGGTGCTTTACGATTTCAGTAAGAATGAAAAAGTAGCCATCAATCTTGTATTAAAAAACGAATTGTTGCGATGGGTTAAGTAACCTATTTCTTACACCAACTTATTCTATTATTACTATCGGCATTGCGCGTATTTCATTTCCAACAGCTACGCGCATGTAATAATGTCCCGCACCTAAATTGTTTGCAGGTATGCTTATGAGATGCTTGCCTGCGGCATGGCTTTCAATTCTTTCATAAATCTTTTCACCTGCAGAAGAATACATTGTATAAGCAACTGTTGATGCATTTGCTAATTCCACATTCAAGGTTAAAGGATCGTTTGCACTTGGGTTGGGAAATAGTAGCAACTCGTTTAAAGAGTTCCTTTCGATAATTGCATTAGGACCAACTTCTAAATTTATACAAGTAGTATCTGCCCCGCATTCGTTAGACAAATAGAAGCAAACCTCATAATTGCCGGCCGCAGCAAAAGTGTATGTCCACTGTGCCACACCACTCAATGAAACTCCATCTATGGTCCAATCCACAAAATCTCCTTCGCTCACATTGCTTGCAAATTGGTATTGTAAACCGGAGACTTGCGTGGCAGTCAAAGCGGCTATTGGCGCTAAACATCCTAACCCAATTCTTTGAGCATATGGAAATGGCTCTCCACCTTCCCTATTATCTGTCCATGTGCAAACAGCAGTGTTGCTATTGGGCGTGCAAAGCCCTATGCGGCCTTTTACCGCATTGGCATTAGTACACACTGGTCTTGTTTGCTCGGGCCATACAAAATCTCCATTGGCATCTAGATATACTGCAAGCAAATCCACAACAAAAACACCATTGCTGTTTCCGTTAGATATTACAAAAAGTGGCTGATCATTTATTAACTGCAATGCACCCTGCCGCACTTTGTAGTCCGCACTTATTGGAAAAACCACCTTTGCATTTTCACCAAGCATTCTCTCGCCTGTGTTATAATTCCACTTTTGCACATACTCCCCTACCTGGTCCTGCGAGCTATTGGCAAAGGTGCAAACTCCCCATATATAGTCGCTGCCTGGCTCATGGGCTATCCAAGTATTCATTTCCATATTGTTGCCCTGTAGGGAAAAGTCCAGCCCATCTGTTCCAAAATCCGAAAGCCCACCATTTGGCAGCACACGAGTAAGGTACGAGTAAAAGTAGCTGCCTGCAGAACCGCTGTAGCCCACATATATATAATCATTTATATTTACTATAGAATAACGCCTGTTAAAAACAGTGGTTACTGCCTCGGTAAGTGGCGAGGGATTGTTCCAAACCTCTGCACCTGCAGTGGTGTAGCGCATAGCTTTTAGTGCGCTTGATGGCGAAAAGCCCGCGCGCTCATGAAAAATCACACAAAAATCACCATTGGAATATTCTGACATTTCGCCCGCACTGGTTTTATTGCCTGTGGTAAATGGCATTATGGTTACTTCCGCTGGCCAAACAGCATTGCCAGAAGTGTCGTACTTCTGCATAACACCTTGATTTACAGGAATCCAAGCCACAATAGCTTCACCATTACTTAACGGCAATACTTTTACATCAAAACCAGTCCCAACATTTACGCCATTGGCTCCCCAAAGCTGTGTGCCGTTGGGCATTATCTTGTGCACATATGCTAGATTGCCATCACCTGTTCCGGTAAATGCCAAATACAGATTATCCTCATTGTCCAGCACCATGCTAAATGTGACAGTGAAGGTGCTCATGGGTACCACAGAATTCACCAATATGCCTAAATCACCCAAAGTTTTGTTCCCATCTGCATCCAACACCTGCAGGCGCATTTCATAATTGGTGGGCGAGGCTACATTGTGCCAAAATGCTACATACGATAGTCCATCACTTGTACCTAAGCTCTGCATATCGCCAGCTGCTCCGCTGGCTGCATTGGTATTTACATCAGTATTGTTGGTCCATTGGGCACTTAGAGCTGTGGTATTGGCCAGGGCAATTATCCAAATCCAGAATGTTTTCATTTTTTACTATTTAATAATGTGTGAAGAAACGATTTTAATGGTGAGGCCAGGAATTAATCCTTTTTAGTTAGTTGAAATCCTAGTGTAACTAGGAAATACCCACTGTAAATGCAGCATGGGCGGCTCACTCTTAAGCAAAATCGTTGGATGGCAATAACTTAACGTATTCAAATAAAACGAAATAGCCTCTGATTTGCGACTCAACTCACAACGCTTATATTCGCGCCCCGAAAATTTGTTTGGCCATAAGGCCAGTAAGTCTTCAGGAACCAAAATCGACAACCAATTTCTTACAAATTATAATCAATGAACAATCTGATTTACTTAGTACCAGCCCTTGGCGTATTGGGCCTCATTGTAATGGCAATGAAAAGCGCTTGGGTAACCAAACAAGATGCAGGTAGCGAC
>JANOXJ010000125.1:0-23805 GCA_031418455.1 Flavobacteriales bacterium
GATGAAAACCCGGGAAAATTCTCTTATACCAACACACCTAAAATAGAAAAACAGCGCTGCTGTTGGATTACCTATACCAACCAAACAGTGCACGATATTCTGGCTACCGGCTTTGAGCAGTCGCCCATGTTTGCCGGACGCATACAGGGCGTTGGGCCTCGCTACTGCCCAAGTATTGAAGATAAAATCACACGATTCGCAGATAAAAATCAACACCAGCTTTTTGTAGAGCCTGAAGGTTGGAATACGGTAGAAATTTATGTAAACGGATTCTCTACATCACTGCCGGAAGATGTTCAGTACAAAGCGCTGCAGCAAATTCCCGGTTTCGAAAATGCGCGCATGTTTCGTCCGGGCTACGCTATAGAGTACGACTATTTTCCGCCTGAGCAATTAAAGCACACGCTTGAAACAAAAGAAATAAATGGCTTGTACATGGCCGGTCAAATAAACGGCACAACGGGTTATGAGGAAGCTGCTTGCCAAGGCCAAATGGCAGGAATAAATGCTGCCCTTGGCGTTCAAGACAAAGACCCATTTGTGTTGCTTCGCAACCAAGCATACATCGGTGTGCTCATAGACGATCTTATTACCAAGGGCACCGAAGAGCCTTACCGCATGTTTACCAGCCGAGCGGAATACCGCACGCTATTGCGTCAAGACAATGCTGATGAGCGCCTCACTTCCCTATCGCACGCTATTGGTTTGGCATCTGACGATAGACTCAGAAACATAGAAGACAAACTAAAAGGCAAAGAAGAGCTCCTAAAATTTGTAAATAACCTCAGTGTGACACCTGAAGAGGTGAATGAATACCTTGAAAATTGCAATAGCGCCCCATTAGCTCAAAAAGTTAAGCTTGCGGGTATATTGGGCAGGCCCAACGTCACTTTACAAGAAATTAGCCCACTACTGCCAGCCGTGTCTGAAAAGACCGCTACGCTTGGTCCGCAGGCCGATGAAATAGTGGAACAAGTGGAAATTGACATCAAATACAGTGGTTATTTGGCTAAAGAGCGTGACATGGCAGATAAAATTACGCGTCTCGATTATGTGCGATTGCCCATTCATTTCGACTACCACCAATTGAACAGCTTAAGCACAGAAGCCAGAATGAAGTTGAGCAAAATAAGACCAGAAACCCTTGGTCAGGCATCTCGCATTTCTGGAGTAAATCCAAGCGATATATCAGTCCTCATGGTACACTTAGGCCGTTAATATTCGCACTTCACATCGTTTTATTGGATATCTCTAACTGTCGCTTTATGACAGCAAACGCATCGTTTTATTGCGTATAAAACGGTTAAACATCGCTATTGCCTTATTAATCAAAACTTCCAATGAGCCCTTTATGGGCTCTTTTTTTTCCTGCGTTCTTCCACAAACTCATTTCCGGGAAGCAAACATGGTCAAAGCGCATTTCCTCAAGAGAATGCAAAATGAGCATTTTCACGATTCTCTTCGGCATTTTAAATTCAATTTCAATATATTAACTCATAATAAAAATAAAAATCAAATCACTTTACCAAAAATGTTCCACATGAAACATAGCTAAATTATCCACATTATATTTGTCACAATCTCTCAAAGTTTCATAATCATTTCTTATTTAGCGAATCGTTCAGAAACTCATTGCTGACTCCAACAACTGCGCAATATGTTCCACATGAAACATCAAAAATTCCTTCAGTTTACCGTGTTATATTGATTCTGCTCTTTTCTCATATTTTTCACCAAAAGAGTGTTAAATCATTATTATTTAATAATATAAACTGAAAACAATCACATCCAAATATAAATATGCGTCTACGCAACTAAGTAAGTATCTCCTTGCAAAAATAACCTCGACAAACGTCTCAGTACGGCAACTAGGAGCTATTGAATCGCGGTATAGGTCGGGTATTAGGTACTGATAGGAATGAAAACCATCTGAGAGGCAAAACCTAGCGTTGGTAGTCCACTGATGGCCTCATTTAATGAATCGTAGCAGTTTTAGAGACAAGTTCCAGAGAATAGGCGAATAGGCGTTGCCTGTGGTAAGCATTTACCTATAAGACATTTAATTAAGCTCCTGCAAGCCATTCCGGGCGGCTTTAAAGCCGTAATTGGGCTATAAGTGCAGGGATTAATGGGATAATGATTACTTACTCCAAACAATTTAGAATAGTTGTGGTGGTGTTTAGTAAACACTGGTAATAAAGAACACGGCTGATTGCGCAGCATAAGCCGTTGGCAACTATAAAAGGCCGGCCAAACATGGTATGGAACCTTGTTTAGCTGGCCTTTGCCGCAAATACAATTACTCGTAGGTTTTATAGCTTCACAAGCGTCTGCGTTGCACTTTGATTGCCGCTAATGATTGTAATTGAATAAACACCTGTGCATAGAGCAGAAATGTCCATTTGTAATTTGGGAGACGCCAATCTGTGCTCTATAAGGTTGCCCATCATATCCGTTATAATTAACTCACTTCCGGCACCACACGCAGCTGCATCAACAGTGATGTTATCCGCAGCCGGATTGGGAAACAGAGTGAAATCCTGATAACCAAACATTGGGTCGGATACGGCCGAATTATTTGCTACATGAATTGTAAAATCCTGAAAATTGCCATATTGGAAATCACCACATGCCCCATAACCATTGGTTCCTGCGGGACTAAAACCATCAGAACCCCAGGGACTAATCACCCTTAAGCGATAGGTTCCTGCTGGCGTAGCCGATGGTACGGTGATGTCAAAATCGTAAGCATAAGAAGGGTCGCCACCAACGTAATCGTAATGAAGATTCTCTGAGTCGCTAAATTCAAAGTCTTGATTGAAATCTATCCAAACCGCACAACCACACCAAGAGCCAGAGGTAACGTTCATACTCATGCTTTCACCTGCGTTCAACGTGGTGCTCCATGCTGTATAATCTGAAGTGGTGCAAATAGTGCCGGCATTTGACCACACAATAGAATCAAGAGTTACAGAGGCTGTGTTCCACAAGGAACACCCATTTGCAAAAGTAGGGTTGCAGTATTCGCCCTGAGCCAAAATTGCCGTGTTTAATGCCATCAAAGACATTACGGTAAAAAGAAATTTGCCAAGTAAAATTTTTTTCATGTGGAATTATTTTAAAGATTTAGTGAAACCAAAACTAACCCTACTTTAACGCGAATGGGCGAATTGAAATAAAAAAATGATGGGTTTAAACCGAAAGGTAGCAGTCGGCCATGAACCAAGCATAAATTCGCACACGAAAAAAACAACTTTAATTCAACAATAATTGCATGAGCACAGCAACCCAAACTGGAACTAACATAGAGCCTGTTTTAACCAAATTAGGTCTTAAAAAACACAATGAAGGGACCAGCACAGGCCGTCACTTCTTTGGCAGCGGAAGCGCATTAGATAGCCTATCGCCCGTGGATGGTCAACTAATAGGCAGCGTAACCACTACTACAAAAGAAGACTATGAGGTAGTAATAGCTGCGGCCAACGCAGCTTTTAAATCCTGGCGACAAATGCCTGCCCCTAAGCGTGGCGAAATTGTTAGACAGTTTGGCGACAAGTTGAGAAATTACAAGCAAGAATTAGGAATGCTTGTAAGTTACGAAATGGGCAAATCACTGCAAGAAGGATTGGGAGAGGTGCAGGAAATGATTGACATATGCGATTTTGCAGTAGGCCTTTCGCGCCAATTATATGGCTTAAGCATGCACAGCGAACGCCCTGCACACCGTATGTATGAGCAGTGGCATCCACTAGGTGCTGTAGGTATAATTTCAGCATTTAACTTTCCTGTGGCTGTATGGGCTTGGAACAGTGCGCTAGCATGGATATGTGGCGATGTGTGTATATGGAAAGGATCAGAAAAAACACCGTTGTGCTCTGTTGCTTGTCAAAATATTTGGAACGAAGTAGCTGCTGAAAACGACCTTCCTGAAGGCATATCGTGCATAATCAGCGGTGATTACAAAGTAGGGGAGATGATGACATTAGATACACGTGTTCCGCTTATTAGCGCAACAGGTAGTACACGCATGGGCCGCATAGTAGGTGCAAAAGTAGCAGAGCGCTTTGGCAAAAGCCTTCTGGAGCTTGGCGGCAACAATGCCATAATAGTAACAGAAAATGCAGACTTAGGAATGACCATAATAGGCGCTGTATTTGGAGCATGTGGAACTGCAGGCCAGCGCTGCACCACAACCCGCAGACTTATAATTCATGAAAATGTTTACGATGAAGTTAGCAGTAAGCTTAAGGCAGCCTATGGACAACTAAAAATAGGCAACCCGTTGGACCAAAACAATCATGTAGGACCACTGATTGATAAAGCAGCTGTGGAGATGTATCTAAAATCAATAGAGGCCGCAAAGGCCCAAGGAGGCAAAGTGTTAGTGGAAGGCGGTGTGCTTAGCGGTTCTGCTTATGAGAGCGGCTGTTATGTAAAACCTTGCATTATTGAAGTAAAAGACTCATCACTTCCAATAGTGCAGCATGAAACATTTGCGCCTATTTTGTACATAATGAAATACTCTAACTTGGATGAGGCCATAGACATGCAAAATGGAGTGGTGCAAGGCCTGTCATCGGCTATTATGACCAACAGTTTGCGCGAAGCGGAGCGTTTCCTTTCGGTAGCCGGCAGCGACTGCGGCATAGCCAATGTGAACATTGGAACCAGCGGTGCTGAAATAGGAGGAGCATTTGGTGGTGAAAAAGAAACGGGTGGCGGACGTGAATCGGGCTCTGATGCATGGAAAAACTACATGCGCAGACAAACCAACACCATCAACTATTCTACAAGTTTACCACTTGCACAGGGTATCAAATTCGATTTATAAGTAATTGGTCACAGACTCAACCAATAAAAGAGGCCGCACTTTGTGTGGCCTCCTGCATTTAAAACCGGTATGTAAATTCGTTAGGAGCGCAATACAGCACTTTCATTAGGCGCAATAGCGTTGTCTGTGTCCAAACAAAAAAAGAGCCCCAAAGAGCTCCTTTTATATTCCTTTTTATAATTGATTGGGTTCTTAACTACCCCATTATTTCTTCAAGGGGTGGTACACCCATCTTTTTCAAGAAATTAATATGCGATTTCAATGCCTGAGCAAATGTCTCATTCTCTAAATAAGGTACACCGTATTCTCTTGCTGTTTGCTCCACAATAGGGGCAATCTTAGGATAATGCACGTGGCATATTTTTGGAAATAAATGATGCTCTATCTGAAAATTGAGGCCGCCCACATACCAAGAAATCCATTTGTTATTTCTGCTAAAATTGGCAGTAGTTTTTAACTGATGCACCGCCCAAGCGTTTTCAAGTTCACCATTCTCATTCGGCATTGGAAACTCAGTTTCTTCTACCGTATGTGCTAGCTGAAATACTACAGAAAGTATGATGCCGGCTATTGCATTCATAAGCAGAAAACCAAGTAAAACCCAGTAAAACGGAACACCTGAAACCAACACTGGCAACACCAAGAACACAAAGAAATACAGAATTTTTCCGACAGAAATTTTCAAGAATAACTTCAAATTTTGCTTTGGAGTATTTCTATTTAATCCTTGTTTTTTAAAGCCCAAGTATTGTACTAAATCCTTTCCTACTCCCCAATAAAGCGTAAGCACAGAATAAAATAAAAAAGCATAATACCACTGATGTTTGTGCGCCTTTATTTGTGGTGAGTGGGGTGAAAAACGCAGCACCTTTTGTGATGCAATGTCTTGGTCGTGTCCGGTAACATTGGTGTAGGTATGGTGCAACACGTTGTGCTGTATCTTCCAATTGAAGGCCGACCCACCTAATAAATTCAGTGTAAAACCAACTAATCTATTGATTCTCTCATCGCTTGAATATGCACCATGATTAGCATCGTGCATAACACTCATACCAATACCCGCCACAGCTAAGCCCATAAGCGCCCATAAGCCCATAGAGGCTAAAAACCCTGGGTGTAATAAAAGAATAGCAATAAAAGGTCCTATGTAAAATCCTAAAAGTATAAAAGTCTTTGCCACCATAGCGGCATTCGCATGTTGCGAAATTTTGTTCTCAGTAAAATATCCATCCACTCTTCTTCGCAACTCTCCAAAGAATTCGAGCTCTTTTCCTGTTTTAAAGCGTGGTGGTTTTATCGCGTTTGTCATTCTTAAACTGTCTAAATAAACTTTGGCAAAGATACGAATTCATGGTGAATAAATGCTTGTCATTAGATAAGCAAAATTCCAAGAGTGTGTATAATTAGTATAAAAGCTAGTAAACGCTCATTCCTTATTATTGCGTTTCTGCTATTTTATTACTGCGGGCTTTATACTTTGAACCTTAATTACACTCTCTATATCACTTTTGTTCTTGGACTACTGCAATTTGCATGCACTAATAACAAAACAGCACCATTAAAACCTCGCACTGGCAATTGGGAAATTGAATTTAGTGTTGCTGAACTTCACATTCCTATCAAATTATCTATTACAGATACTACCTGGAAAATCCATAACGCTTCTGAAACAATTGAATTGGACAGCTTGGTGTGGAATGCAAACAAATTTTACGTAAAAATGCCGCTCTTCAACACCTCTATGAGTGGCGAATTGTTTGGTGATAGTCTAATAACAGGGCAGTGGACCGACCATTCGCGTGATTCGATATATACCATTCCATTCACCATAAAACCATTAAAATCAAACTACCAAACATCCGCCAGCACGGCTCCTGTTCATTTGGTTTATGATGCCACATTCTCGCCTAACTCTGAGGAGGATAAAAGCAAAGCTCTGGGCATTTTTGACATTAATGGGAATCGAATTACAGGAACATTTTTGACTGAAACGGGCGACTATCGTTTTCTGGAAGGATACGCCACCGACCAAAGCATTTCGCTCGGTTGTTTTGATGGAACACACCTGTTTTATTTCTGTGCTAACATAGCAGGCGATAGCTTGAAAGAAGGAAAATTCCACAGTGGTAAGCACTGGACAGAGGAGTGGTGCGGTGCGCTAAATCCAAATGCCAAGCTGCGCGATCCCGATAGTCTTACCTTTATTAAAAACGACAACAACGAGCTGAAATTTAGAGTGCGCTCGCTTAATGGTGACAGCGTAATCTTTGATAAGAATGCCTTTGTGGGGCGTGTTTCTATTGTTCAAATTTTTGGATCGTGGTGCCCTAATTGTACTGATGAGAGCCGTTTTCTAAAGGAAATTTATTCTCAATATGGTTCTCAGGGATTGCAAATAATACCCGTAGCCTTTGAGCGCGGGTCTGATTTTGAAAGTGCCAAACACAGCGTCACTAGGCAGTTTCATGAGCTTGGTTTGAGCTACCCTCCCTATTTTGGAGGAATATCCAATAAAGGAGCTGCATCGCATGTTTTTTCTGATTTAAGCAAGGTTCTGTCTTTTCCAACTACGGTATTTATAGACAAACAAGGCAAAGTAAGAAAGATTCATACAGGCTTTTATGGCCCCGGCACTGGCGAATATTACATGAGGCATACGGAAATGCTTCATATGTTCGTAAAGCAACTCATCAACGAATAGTAGTTTCAAAAAAAATTATTCGCTTGCATTTAGTCTTATTAAAGATTATATTGCGTTACTGCACGGAAAACAGATGCTAACAAAACTAATCGGTATCTTTAGTATTCCTTTAAACTAAAACATTTAAATTATGAAAAAATTAATTTCTGCGCTTATGCTTTTGGCTATAGGCACGTGTGCCATGGCTCAGTACCCACTTGCTCAAGGCGAAAACCAACTGAATGTTGGCTTTGGATTTTCTTCGTGGGGATTACCAGTTTACATAGGTATTGACCACGGTGTGCACAGAGACATTTCGCTGGGTGGCGAAGTTTCGTTTCGCAGCTACCGCGAACGTTATAAAGATTACAGGTATAACCACACTGTAATGGGTGCCAGTTTCAATGGCAACTATCACTTCAATACCATTCTGGACATGCCTGTAGATCGGTGGGATTTGTATGCCGGTTTAAATGTGGGATTTTTCTATTGGTCATCACCTAAAAATTATCCAGGCGGACATACTTCCGGACTTGGTTTGGGGGCGCAGCTGGGTGGTCGTTATTACTTCAGCAGCAAAGCTGCCATCAACTTAGAGTTGGGCGGTGGCAATGCATTTAATGGCGGCAAAATTGGCCTAACCATTAAGTTGTAATACTACTTCTTTTCAAAATCATTTACTACATCTACCTTCAGTTTTTCATCTCTGTTGGCTACATCCCATGCAGTAAAAAATACCAATTTGGCAATCGTTTCCATTTTGTCAAATAGTATTTTATCTACATCATCAGTGGGTTTGTGATAATCTTCATGCACACCGCTGAAATAGAATATTACAGGAATGTTGTGCTTGGCAAAATTGTAATGATCACTTCGGTAATAGAACCTATTAGGATCTTCCGGATCATTATACGTATAGTCCAAAGTTAGGTGGGTGTATTTATCATTTGTTTGCTCAGAAATTTTATGCAAATCAGTGCTCAATTTATCTGACCCAATTAAATAAACATAATTAGGATCTGTGTGTGCATCGTCCTTGCGCCCTATCATATCTATATTAAAATCGCACACCGTATTGGCCAGCGGAAATATGGGAAAATCCGAGTACCACTCGCTTCCCAACAATCCTTTTTCCTCGCCACTTACATTTAGTATGAGTATGCTGCGCTTTGTGCCAAAGCCATTCTTTTTGGCCTCTATAAAAGCCTGAGCTAATTCCAATGTACTCACCGTGCCACTGCCATCATCATCGGCACCATTATTTATTTGGCCTTTTACTATTCCTATGTGGTCGTAGTGTGCAGATATTACCACTACCTCGTTTTTCAGTTTTTCATCTGTGCCTTCTATATAACACAGCACATTTTCTGCTGTAAGTTTTTCCACATCTACTTTCATGTGAAACATGAGGTCTGACTTAATGGTAAATGATTTAGACTTTCTTTTTCTAAGAATTTTGGCACTTTCCTTATCTATATTTTTCTTCTTTGATGCCAGTATTTTATTACAAAAATCTTTATTGATAAACAGTAAAGGAAACACATCCTCTTCCGTATCCTTAGGCTTGTCCAGGCGCATGGAGGCATTCTCTAACCAATAGCGCACACGCTGCATAGTTTTATCATAGTTAAGGTTTACCACCAGCATTCCCTTAGCCCCTTTTGCTTGTGCGGTTTCCATTTTCAATCCATAGTCTTGCGCCCATTCGCTGGTGGCTTCGCTGCCAGTAATCATACTTTTTCCATCTGGTGCAAATGGCTCACCTGATAAACAAAGAATTACTTTTCCCTTCACGTCCACGTTAGCATAATCATTCCAATTTTTTTCCTCAATACCATAGCCTATAAAAACTATTTGCGATGCATCTAACTCTTGCCAGTTAGCACCCCAGCAATAGAAGTCATTTATGAATTTATAATCAGCAGCATTTAGCGTGGCGCTGCTGTTCACCAAACTTTCCTTTTTTAAGCTGTACTGCTGAAAGTATGATCCATTGTTGATGGCAGGAACGCCTAATTTTTTATAATAATCTGCTATGTATTGCGCTGCCTTCTTCTGGCCGGGCATGCCTGTTTCCCTGCCTTCATATTCATCTGAAGCCAATATGCTCAGGTGTTGTTTTAAATCTTTTGCAGTAATGGTATTAGCAAAAAAACCTTTCCAGTATTCTATGTTATCCAACTCGTCTTCCCACACCTGCGCTGGTGTTTCCTTAGTTTGGCCTATAGCATGATTCACGTGAAATAACGCAAATACAAGAACCATCAAGAATGTAATTCTTCTCATTTTCCTTTATTATTTTTTTGCAATTTTAGAAACTCTCTTTTCGTGTCGGCCACCTTCAAAAGGTGTATTTAAAAAAGCTTGTACCATTTGCATAGCCACCTGCTCCGTAACAAAACGTGCCGGAATACAAAGGATATTAGCATTATTATGCTGCCTGGCCAATTGTGCCACTTCCACATTCCAGCATAGAGCTGCCCTTATTCCCTGGTGCTTATTGGCTGTTATGCATACACCATTTGCACTGCCACATATAAGTATGCCCATTCCATTTTCCTTTTCCACGGCCTCTGCAGTAGGGTGTGCATAGTCCGGATAGTCTGTACTATCTAAGGAGTATGTTCCGTGGTCTTCTACTTCATGGTATTCATTTTGAAGATAGAATTTCACCTTTTCCTTTAGCTCATATCCGGCATGGTCGGAGCCAATGTGAATTAATGCCATATTATTAATTACTTATATATATGGGTCAAAAGTAAGGAGTGTGCCACGTGAAATACTGCTTTCTATCAATCCATTAGACCGCTTAAAACACTAAATGAACAGCTTTTGCGCATTATGCTCCTTCTTTCAACAATTGCCCTCTCAAACTATTCACAACTTGCTTACAACTTCACTACAATAAAATTTGGATTAAACTTAAAAATGTTCAGGTATACAAAATTTTGATTTTCCTCGTTTAATGTTTCAGTTTTAATCCAACATTCACCAACCAGTTCATCCACTATTTTTATACTTTTAAGCTCTTAAAGTTTTCATTGTGAACTTCCATAAACATATTGTGTATAACGTATATAACTACTTAAACTACAACAGTAAATATGTCTGAAAACATGTGCAAGAAGGCAGGGTTATTGTGTATCACTGCTTAAAGCAAGTAGAAACCAACAAAGTTTTACACCTTATGAACAGCCTATATTAACTATAACATCTCTTTTTTAAAAAACATATTATATTTAACTCATGTGTGAAACTACAGAAATTGAACATGCTGCTGTGTTGCACATGAAACCAGTAGATTTGCCAAACAAAATGATTTCAAAATTTTTACATATTGTTTTTTTCTGTTTCGTGTGCCAAGTGGCAATGGCTCAGCGAGAGTACAAAAAATTTGTGTACGACAATGGCGTGGTGAGCAGCGAGGGTTGGCTGGTAGATGGAAAGCCAGATGGATATTGGAAAACATTTTATACCGATGGTGGGTTGAAAACAGAAGGCAACAGAAAAATGTTTCAGTTGGATTCTACCTGGAAATTTTACAGAGAAGATTCAACTTTGGAAAGAATAATTACCTATAGCAATGATTTAAAAAATGGGCTGGAACAAATATTTAATAAGGCCGGAAAACTGAAAGAGGAATACACTTTTGTAAATAATATTAAAGATGGAGAAGCCAGATTTTATTACGAAAGCGGTGCTATTTTGAAAAAAATAAATTTTAAAAACAACAAAGAAGAAGGCAAGGCAATAGAGTATGCAGAGGATGGCCGCATTATTACCCTGCTCACTTATCGCAACGGATTTATATATACCGAAGAGCGCATAAACCGCTATAACAATGAAGGGAACAAGACTGCTATATGGCAAGAATTATATCCCAATGGAATGATGAAAGAAGAGGGTGTGTGGTCTAACGGATTGCGCAATGGCTTATTTAAGTTTTATGATAGAAAAGGAAAGTTAGAAAAGATGGAAGAATACGCTAATGGCGAATTAGTGCAAGACCAAGGAGAAGCAGCTATACTTGATATAAGAAAAGAATACTACGAAAGCGGTGCTTTAAAAATGGTAGGTAGTTATAACCAAAGTAAAAAGAAAGGAACTTTTCGTGAGTATGATGAAAATGGTAAAGAAGTAAATGGATACCTGTATGACAATGATAAGAAAATGGGCGAGGGCATGTTAGATAGTTTGGGCAGACGCATAGGAAAATGGAAATTGTATTATGCTACTGGAGAGCCAAGAGCTGAAGGAGAATATGCTGATGGAAAAAAGGAAGGACCCTGGATGTATTATTTTATAAACGGCAAAACAGAACAAAAGGGAGACTATAAAAACGACAAGCCTACAGGGCAGTGGAAGTGGTTTTTTAGCAACGGCAAAGTGCACCGCGAAGAGATGTATAGAAAGGGGAAAGAAGATGGACACGCGCTAGAGCTGGACTCGCTGGGCAATGTGATAAATGAAGGCGACTATACTGACGGCAATAAGAATGGCAAATGGAAACTAACTGTGAACGACCACACAGAAGAAGGCGAATATTTGGATGGCGAAAAACAAGGCGAATGGATATGGAAATACAATGATGATAAAATAGCTTTCGTGGGCGAATTTGAAGCAGGTGTGCCTGTAGGCAAGCATAAATATTACTATCCCAATGGCCAGTTGAAAATGAAAGGATCGTATAACGGAGGAGAGCTGGATGGTAAGTGGGATTATTATTTGGAAAGTGGCTTGCTTGAACTTTCCATAGAGTACACTAACGGACTTGCAACTAAAATAAATGGGCAAAAAATTAAGCTGCCCGAACCAAAAGAAGAAAACTAAATATGCAGCAACTCATTGCTGAAATACTTAATAATCCCAGTGACATATTGGCCTTGTTGGATTCAACAAGCCTTCAAATAAATGCATGCAATAAAACGTTTGAACAATATTTTTCCACAACGGAAGAAAAAGTAAAAGGTAGATCCATTTTTGAAATATGTGGCATAACAGTTTCACATGAAAAGCAACAAAAATTATTAGATGAAATAAAGCAGAATTTGATTTACACAGAATCTAATTTACTACACGATCATCATTTGCATTTTACCTTTATTTCACGTTTTTCAGAAAGCGCACTTGTAATAAGAATTACAAGTCTTCTACAGGCCAATGCTACGGAACAATATCTGCATCTATTTGAAAAAAACTTGGCAGGTATATATAAAGCAACAATAGACGGAAAAATTATATCGTGCAATAAGGCATTTGCTGATATAGTAGGCTACGAAAACACAGACGAGCTGATAGGCGTCAATGCCATTAATTTATACAAGCATCCGCGCGACAGAAAAGAATTTTTAAAAGAGCTGCGAATGAATGCGCAAATACTCAACTTCGAAATGGAAGTGCTGCGCCTAGACAAAAGCACAGCAATATGTTTGGAAAACGCATACCTGGAAATGTCGCTAGATGGGCGCGAGTTAGTAAGTGGCATACTCATAGACATAACTGAAAAGAAACAAATAGAACAAGATTTAAAAGATAGTGAATTAAGATACAAATCGCTGGCAAGTGTATCTGGCGATAGCGTAGCATTTATAAAAGAAGGAATGGTGATTGACTGCAATGAGCAGTTTGCACAGCTATTTGGATATGAAAATAGGGCAGATGTAATAGGCATGAATCTGAGTAAGTTTTTAGATTTAAAAGACATAAAACGAATTACCAATACCATAAATATTTCGGACCTTAATAAGATAGAAACAAGGACATATACACAACACGATCAGCCCATTTTTTTGGAGGTAAGGGGCCGACAGATTGTGTACAAAGGCAGCAGCACTCAGGTGTTAGTGTTAAACGATGTTACAGCACGTAAAAAGGCAGAGCACATGCTTGAGCAAAGTGTATTGCGTTTTCGCAATTTGTTAGAGAACTCACCCAATGGTGTTATCATACTCACCGATGGCAATATTAGGTATCTCAACCATGCAGCATGTATGCTGCTCGCGGTAGAGGATGAGGACGAACTTTTTGACCAGGCATTTATAAACTTTGTAGGCAAAGATTATAAGGAAGAGCTTAGGCTGGACATGGACCATATACGCAACGGAGGTGAGGTAGACTACAAAGAAATAAAATTACTTTCTACAGAAAATAAGGAATTAGATGCCGGTATAAAATCTACGCTAACAGTGTATGAAAACAGACCAAGTCTGCAAATTACACTTACCAACCTAGCAGACCGCAAGCAACTGTATCAGGAGCAGGTGCGTGTGCGACTTATAGAGGAAATAAATACGGTATTAAAAACAGAAATAGAAGAACATAAAAAGACACAACAGAAACTTAAGCAACAACAGCGCGAGGCATTAGAGCAAAAGGCAAAGCTGGAATCGATTATAAATAGTACAGAAAACTTTATGATGTGGACCATGGATAGTAAATATCGTATTACAACCATGAACACAAACTTTGGAGTATGGGTAAAAAGTAACTACAACGAAACAGTAGTACCGGGCAAAGACATCATAAAAATACTGCGCTCTCACTTAGACCCTGACAACTATCAGGGTCAGCTGGAGGCCTTTTCAGAAGCCTTTTCTGGCAAGCCACAACAAGTGGAAATAGCACTAAAGGACAAGGATGGCCAAACAATGTGGCTGCAGGCTTTTTTGAATCCTGTTTATATGGATGATAAATTGGAGCAAATAAGCTGCCTTATGTATGACAATACCGAAAGGCGACAGATAGATAGATTGGTATTAGACTCATTAAAAGAAAAAGAAATCTTGCTGCAAGAAGTGCATCATAGAGTGAAAAACAACTTGCAAATCATAAGCAGTATACTCAATTTGCAAAGCAGCTATGTTTCTGACCAAGCCACTTTAGATATTTTGCAAGAGAGTCAGCAGCGTATTAAAAGCATGTCGTTCATACACGAAACGCTTTATCGCACTGCAGACTTTAGCAAGTTAGAGTTTACACAATACATAAATACTATAATAACAAACCTAGTGCGCACCTATCGCACGGCAGATACAGAGGTGGAACTAAAAGCAGAACTGGATGATATTTTCCTAAGTCTGGACCAGAGTATACCCTGCGGACTTATAGTAAATGAACTGGTAAGTAATGCTATGAAGTATGCATGGAAAGGGAAAAAGAAGGGCAAACTCACAGCCACACTCAAAGAAAAGAAATCAGGATTAGTGTGCATTACTATAGCCGATGATGGTGTAGGTCTGCCCAAGGATTTTCAATATGATAAAACCGATTCTTTGGGCATTCAATTAGTGTATACACTTATAGAACAATTGGATGCTAAGCTTCAAGTAAAAAGCAGCAACAAGGGCACCTCATTCAACATAGAGTTTAAGCGCGTTGCATAAAAAGAATTAGTTCAACACGCGCCAATTTTTTTTTCATTTATCTACTTCTGTGTTCGCCCACATAGCGCTTGCCATATTTTATTTTCTTAGCATCGGCACGTGTCACTTTCACATTTACTTTTTTGTTTTTATCTTTTTTCTCATGGAAAGCTTGGCCGGCCGGTTTGGTTTTTACCCTGTTTTTTTCTATCGGTTTTTGATAAAATGTGGGCTGCTCTTCTACCGTTAATTCATCGGAAACCTCTACTTCCTCCGGCATTTTTTTCATAGCAATTTTTTTCCCCATCAAAGATTCTATCTTGGCTTTATTCGCTTTTTCGTATTCGGCTATAAAGGAAATGGCAACGCCTTTTTTATCGGCCCTACCGGTGCGGCCTATGCGGTGCATATAGTTTTCAGCCGCAGCAGGCACATCTAAATTTATTACATGTGTCACCTCGGCCACATCCAAACCGCGCGCTATAAGGTCGCTTGCTATGAGTATTCTGCTTTCGCCCCTTTCAAATTGTTCTACCGTTTTGAATCGTGTGTTTTGTGCCTTGTTAGAGTGTATTACCGCTAACTCATCGCCAAATCTTTCTTCAAGGCGCTCATGCACCTCATCGGCCAGGCGCTTGCTACCGGCAAATACAAGCACTTTGCTCATGCTTTTATCGTTGGCCAGCAGATATTCTAAAAAATTAATTTTAGTATTAAAGTTGGGCACCTTATAGGCCACTTGCGAAATATTTTTAAGGGGAGAACCGGTAGGTGCCGCCTCTATTTTTACAGGGAAATGAAAGTTTGCAGAAATAAATTGGTCTATCTCATCAGTGGTAGTAGCGCTAAACATTAGCGTCTGTCGCTTTTCAGGCAGCAAGTCAATTATGTTTTTAAGCTGCGCTCTAAATCCTAAGTCCAACATTTCATCTACTTCATCTATCACAAGTTTTTTTATGGCCTTAGCATTAATAGTTCCGTTAAGAATAAGGTCAAGCAATCTGCCTGGTGTGGCCACTATTAAATCTACGCCTTCCAATACCGCTAATATTTGTGGTTTAATATTTACACCGCCAAATGCACCGGTAGCTTTCAGGTTGGTGTAAGGTGTTAGTTTCTCAAATTCTTCTACCACTTGCATTACCAGTTCGCGTGTGGGCACCACCACTATCATTTCGGGGTTGTGCTTTTTGTTGTATTGCCACATTCTTATAAGCGGAAGCAAATAGGCAAATGTTTTTCCGGTACCTGTTTGGGCTATGCCCAGCACATCTTTGCCAGACATTATGGGGTTAAATGCTTTTAGCTGAATGGTGGATGGCACCGTATAGCCAAGGTCGTCCAGGGCGCGCACTAAAGCACTGTTTAGGTTAAGGTCTTTAAAGGTGGGTGTGCTTGTTGTGGTGGCCATTAGAGTAGTAATATAGCTTGATAATAAAAAATTCAAATCTACGAAAACAAAAAATGCAACGTGAGCGGAAGGGTTGATACCACAAAAAACCCCAACGCTCTTCGCATTGGGGTCTTTTGTGTTGTTTTTCAAACAGTCCTTAACCTAACCTGTTTTGACTTTTAGCAGCCTGTCCGCTGACACTGACTGCTATCTTTTTTGTAAGTTCTCCTAGTTTTTCAATAGTTCAAAAAATAGTTTTAGCCTTTTCTTTTTTTCACTACCCAAAGGTATGTCAGCGGAGCAGTATCCAAAAGTTAAGAAGTACAACAAGCCGTTAAAAGACGTTAAGCATTTTTTTAACAATTAACAATGTTGCTACTTTGCGTTAGCAGATATGAAGCAACGATACATTCAATACTTAATAGTAGTAAGCACATTGGCCATTATAGGCCTCATCGCTATTCAGGTGTATTGGGTTAACAATACTTTTATGTTGCGACAACAGGATTTTGGAAGTGCGGTTACAACTGTATTAAACCATGTGTGCGAACAAATGGAGAAGGAGGAGATGATTCGCATATCTGAAGCTACCGCTACTGCACCGGCTATAAGCCTTACAAACGGGGCCGACAGCACGCTTATTGTAAACTATAAGGGAAGTAGGGTAGGCGCCAGCAATACTTATACTGACAAGGCACTATTAAAAGGCGATACCCTGCTCGAAGTTCAAAATGAAATTTTAAATCAATCGGGCATATTGGACGATGTTATGCAGGGTTTGTTTGAATTAGACATTTATAAAGGCATTGCAGACAGAGTGGATACGCGTGTGCTAGACAGTTTAATAAAGGAAGGTTTGGAAAAGCGCAACATAAAAGCAGAATACGTTTATGGCATTTTCAGCAGGCTTAAAACTCCGGAGTTGTTGCTAAACGCAGCAGAGCCATACAAAGAGCAATTGGCCAATGAAGGTTACAAAGCACAACTATTTCCAAACGACCCCTATAGCGATACAAATTATCTGCGCATTTTTTTTCCAGAGCAAAACAGGTACTTGCTAGGTAGTATGTGGAAAATGCTTGTTACCGCAGCTACATTATTGTTGGTTATTATGTTTCTGTTTTCTTATTCAATAAGAATAATATACAAGCAAAAAAAGCTGAGCGAAATAAAAAGTGATTTCATAAACAATATGACACACGAGCTAAAGACACCCATAGCAACTATAAGCCTGGCGTGCGAAGCACTTAACGATCCGGATATGCGCACAAGCGAAAAGGCCATGGCCAATTATTTGGCCATGATAAAGGAAGAAAATAAACGACTGGGAATGCTGGTGGAAAATGTATTGCGCACAAGTGTATTTGAGTCGGGCCAAATGAAAATGAACTGGCAAAAAATTGATTTGCACGAGACAATAAATCAAGTAATAACCAACATAGAAATACAAGTGCTGCGCAACAAAGGCACCATAAAAAAACATTTGGACGCGGGCAAGCCCATAATAGAAGGCGACCAGTTGCACATAACCAATTTGATATATAACCTTATAGACAATGCTGTGAAGTATTGCGAAGGAGCGCCTATTATAGAGATATATACCAGAGATGAAATGCAGGGTATTGCACTTCAGTTTAAAGACAATGGCATAGGCATAAGCAAAGAAAATCAGAAAAAAATATTTGATAAACTATATCGTGTGCCCACCGGCAATGTGCACAACGTAAAAGGATTTGGCCTGGGACTCAGCTACGTAAAGGGCATTGTGGAGAGGCATGGCGGCACCGTAGAGGTGAGCAGCGAGTCGCGCAAGGGCAGCACATTTACTATTCACTTACCATATACACAAAATCATGAAAAAGAAAATTAAAGTATTGCTTTGCGAAGACGACTCTAATTTGGGAGCTCTCTTAACTGATTACTTAAACATAAAAGGATACGAAACCGACCTTGCTGTAGATGGCATGGAAGGAGGCAAAATGTTTAAGCGAAATAACTACGACTTCCTTATACTAGATGTGATGATGCCCGTAAAGGATGGCATAACCCTGGCCAAAGAAATAAGGCAAGAGGACAAGCGCACGCCCATATTATTCCTTACAGCTAAAAGCATGAAGGAAGACACACTGGAAGGCTTTCAGGCAGGTGCAGATGATTACATGACCAAGCCATTTACCATGGATGAGCTGCTGGCACGCATGAATGCAATATTGCGCAGAAGCAATGCTCTGCCTAGCGAAGCATCGGAAGAAGGAGAACTAAAAATTGGCAAATACCAGTTTGACTACCAGAAGCAAAAAGTATTGCTGAACGGTGAGGAAACTAAACTTACCACTAAAGAAAACGAGTTGCTCTATTTGCTGGTGAAAAACAAAAACGGATTGATGGAAAGAAGTTATGCGCTCAAAACCATATGGGGCGATGACAACTATTTTAATGGACGCAGCATGGATGTGTACATAGCTAAAATTAGAAAACTACTCAAGGAAGATCCTAGTATAGAAATAATAAATATACACGGCAGAGGCTTCAAGCTACTTGCTAATTAATTTCTAAAATCAACACGTAGTTATAATCAGAAAATCTATTTTTTCTTTCTACAATTTTTTGATGGGCGAACCCCGTCAGACTGATCGTGGCTGCTGCCAAGGTGTATCATGCGACCTTGCATAAAAGCATAGGTAACTGCATTGGTGTTCCTATCCAGTGCATCACCCTTAGAAATAAAAAGTGTAGCGTCTTTGCCTAGTGTAAGCGAACCGCATTGGTCGTCTATGCCCAATATCTCAGCCGAAGCAAGGCTTAGGGCCTTTACGGCCTCTTCATATGGCAAGCCATTGGCCACTGCTGCACCTGCAAAAAAGGGCAGGTCGCTTAGGCACCTATATTTTTTACTTCCATCGTTTTGCAAACAAAACTTTACTCCTGCTCTGTGCAACAGGGCGGGTAGTTTGTATATCTGCAACACATCATCTGTTGCAGCCAATGGCCAGTCTTTTGGGCCTCCCAACATAACGGCTACATTATTTTCAATAAGCAAATCAGCTACAAGGCGTGCTTCATAACCACCCACTATAATCATTTTCTTAATTTTCATTTCTTGTTTAAAATGAATGGCATCTGTTATGCTCTGTGCATCATCAGCATGAATGTATAAATTCTGATTGCCCGCCAGCACCTCTCTCATTCCTTCAAAACGCGCATCTATTTTTTCATGATTTTGTATGTTGCAATAAGCTGCAGCATCATTAAAAAAACTTTTTATTTCACTCAGATCTTTATCATAAGATTTTATTTTTTTCATAATCACCTTACCTCTTTTTAAGCGCCTGCAATGCGCGGTGGGCCAGTTTAAGTGCACACCATCATTTGTTTTTACCAAGGCGCCCACCAAGTTGCGTGCATCTAATTGAACAACGGAAGATGTGCCGCTTATAACTCCACCATGTGGAGTTATTTGTGCCATTAATATACCATTGTTCCTGGCGGCAGGCATTATTTCCACCTCTGTATTATTGGAGTTAGCTACTCTAATGTTTGGGTTAAATTCACCTTTTTTAGCCACCTCTTTCCCACGCTTTAGGGCATCTAATTCCAGCTCACCCAATGTGCAGTTGGTAGCTATTAAACCCGGGTAAATGTGCATACCGCTGGCATCTATTGTAGTGTCGTATGCATTGGCTGCAAGCCGAATTAAGCGCGAATCTGCCACCATTTGCAGCTTGCCATCTTTTATACCTATGGCAGAATATTCTAATACAGTACCATCGCCAAGGTGGGCAATGCCATTCATTATTAAAATGCTTTTGGCATGCACAAGCGCAGTGTTTTGTTGTGCTGTTATATCATTTGATACTAAACACAACAGGAGCAGAGAGTAGGCGAAAGCGAAATATTTTTTCATAATATTATTTATAGGATATGCTCATGCGTGCTTTGAAAAGAAGTATTTTTTAAGAGATATTAAAACAAAAGGCGTGCCGCATGCACGCTAACTTCGCACTGCATTTATTTTCTAAAAGAAATTACTCATAGCATGTTGCACACCAACAATTTAAAATTTGAATACCCTGACGGACCCTCGTTTGTTTTTCCAAATATACAATGCGGCAAGGGGGAGCACTTGCTCATATTGGGCGAGAGCGGCAAAGGCAAAACAACACTTCTGCACCTGTTGGCAGGCATGCTGCAGGCACAAGGTGGCGAGGTAAGTATAGCGGGGCAAAACATATCGGGCATGAAGGATGCAGCGCTAGATCAGTATAGAGGCGAGCACATCGGCATTGTTTTTCAAACTGCACATTTTATGGAAGCCATGGGTGTGGAGGACAATTTAATAATGCCCCAATACCTCACCAACAAAGCGATACAAAGAGAGAGGGCGCGTGCGCTGCTTACACGTTTCAACTTGTTGCACAAGGCCAAGCAAAAGCCTAATGCACTTAGCGTGGGCGAGCAGCAAAGAGTAGCCATTGCAAGAGCCGTTATTAATAATCCGTCAGTGATACTAGCCGATGAGCCTACCAGTGCGCTCGATGATAAAAATGCTGACGAAGTAATAGCGCTGTTGGAACAACAGGCAAGGGACACAGGCGCATGCCTTGTTATTGTTACACACGACAAAAGATTGAAAGATAAATTTAGCAAACAAATAGTACTATGAATCTGCTGAAAATAGCTTGGAGCAACATACGTTTTAAACCAATGAATACCTTGTTGAGCATAGTATTGCTCTCCTTTGGTATTGGCATAATTACACTTATGCTGCTGTTGGAAAAACAACTGGGCGAAAAGTTTAATCGCAACATTAAAGACATTGATTTTGTGCTGGCAGCAAAGGGCTCACCACTGCAAAGCATTTTAGCCAATGTATATCATGTAGATGTGCCCACGGGCAACATAAAAGTAGCTGATGCTGAACGTATCATAAAAAACCCAATGGTGGAGAAAGCCATACCACTGGCCTATGGCGACAATTACGAAAAATGGCGCATAGTGGGCACCAACGCAGATTATCCGGCACATTATGGCTGTGTTGTAAAGGAAGGTAGAATGTTTGAAGAACCTTTTGAGGCTACCATAGGCGCGCTGGTGGCCAGAGAAACCGGCCTTAAGATAGGCAGCAATTTTGTGAGTTCGCATGGGTTTGACAATGCTGATGGCGATGCGCACCACCACGAAAAACCTTTTACCGTAGTTGGTATTTTCGAAACATCAGATTGTGTAATAGACAATCTAATACTTACTCCTGTAGCAAGTACCTGGCTGGTGCATGAAACGGAAGAAGAAGAAAAACCCTTCGCAAATACAGCACCGGCAGCAGAAACAAAACCAGAGGAGACTCCGCCCGCAGCACCTGTGCAGCAATACGAAAACAAAGAACTTACAGGCGATGAGGTAATGAAACAAATGGCAGCCGAAGCAAAAATGATAATGCCAGGCATGGTAAAAAAGGTTGACAATAATAGAGAAATGACTGCCTACCTTATCATAAAACGGAACAGAGGCGCATTTGGTCTTTTGAGCAATATGACAAAGGATACTAACATGGAGCTGGCCAACGTGGCAGTTCAAAACAACAGGCTGCTTAACAATTTTGGAATAGGCATGGACACTGTGTTGGCCATTGCTATTCTTATTAGCATCATATCATTTCTCAGCATTTTCATATCGCTTATCAACTCGCTTAAAGAGAGAAAATACGAACTTGCCCTTATGCGCACTATGGGCGGTACACGCTCCAAAATATTTGCACTAATTCTTCTGGAGGGCCTGGTGCTAGTGGTTTTGGGTTATATTGTGGGTTTGCTGCTAAGTCGCTTGGGCTTAGTGGTGTTAAGCAGTTTTATTAAAGATAAGTTTCATTATAACATTTCAGATTTGGGTATTACAAAGGCTGACTTAGCTTTGCTCGCGATTACGATTTTTGTTGGCATTGTGGCCTCATTATTGCCAGCCATAAAAGCATTAAAAATCGATATTTCAAAAACACTTGCAAATGGTTAAGAAATTTTTATTCCTTCTATCGGGCATCATTATCACCATAGCTACCTATGGTTTTATGCAATGCAAGCACTCACCGGAGCAGTCTGTGAAAGCGCAGCTGGGTGTGGACTGGACACCCGGCCGCAACATGGCCGTAATACCCCACTACAGCGAGGGTACCATAGCAGAACTAACCTGGCACACACTGCAAGATGTAACGTTTAGCAAAAAGTATGTCCAGGAATTAGATGTCTATTTCTGGCAGCCAAAATTTGGCCCAACTGTAAAAGCGATGGAAGGAAAAGACGTGTACATAACGGGGTATGTGATACCGGTAGATTATGACGAGAATTTTTATGTGATTTCGCGCTGGCCCTATGCTAACTGCTACTTCTGCGGTGGTGGCGGACCAGAGAGTGTGTGCGACTTGCGCTTCAATACCAAAACTAGGGCCTACCAAACAGATGAGCGACTCACCTTTAAAGGCAAGCTAAAACTAAACGCCAACGATGTATATCAAATGAATTACATTTTGGAGGGCGCAGCAGAATACACGCCTTAATTTTTTGTTTGTCCATAGCGGCATATTGGTTTTTTTGATTTACTTTCACGTAATCAAATTTTATTCTTTAATAACCAAATAGCCCATGAGAACCCTATTTCTTAAAAGCGGAGCGTTGTTGCTTGTACTATTTGTTTTGTCTTCTTTTGTTCAAAACAAGCCATCCCCGCTTGAGTGGACATTGATTTACGACACAAGTTGGCAGCAAAAGTCAGACGAAACCAACAATGCTAATATTTGGGTGCCAACATTTACCAAAAAACTGAAGTCGCTTAGCAATAAAGACGTAGCAGTAACGGGCTATATCAGTGTAGATGCCAATGGCGACTACATCATTACTCAATTTAAAAGAAATCTAAAAAGTAAAAAGGACTACACTCTGGAACCACCAGATTATATGCTGCTGTCTGGCTGGGACAATAGCACCTATTTTGCAGAGTTGAAGAAGTATACAGTTAGCGGAACTTTGGTGCTAAATGAGTATACAGATTCAGGCGCAGCTTTTTCGCTCCTCAGCGCGCGGCTGCAAGAAAAATGAGCTCTTCTTTGTTGTTAATCTTATTGAGAGGAATGAATACGCGCTTCCGCGAAATTCCTGATGAGTATGTCTTGCATTGGATTATTGGCGTAGACATAGTGTTGGTTATATTTATTTATTGGCTTACAATTGACGCTAAGCGCAAAGAGCGCAAAAGACACAAGGAAAGGCAAATGGAGATAGAAGAGTGGAAGCGGAACCGGTCCGACTGAAGTAGGAGCCACCAAGCAACGAGGGCTGAGCAACCCGCGAAAAATTTTATTGTTCAAAACACACCCACGGCTCATAATCAGAAAAGTCCAATGTCATAAGTCAACAATCAGCCATTTCCTTATTACTGAATAGTTCGTTTTGTCATTTCATACATTGAAACTGATGTGCTACATTCGCGGCCCAGAAAAATAACAACAACATGGCAACAACAACAGCGGATATCGAAAACGGAATGTGTTTTA
>JANOXJ010000126.1:0-54093 GCA_031418455.1 Flavobacteriales bacterium
AACGACCGCGAATGGTTTGCCAAGCACAAAGACAAATACATAAAAGCGCAGGAGAATGTAATTGCATTTGCCGATGCACTGCTTATAGAAATGCGCAAGCACGACTATATAGAAACAGCATCGGGCAAAGACAGCCTTATGCGCATATACCGCGATACTCGTTTTTCAAAAGATAAAACTCCTTACCGAACATACTTCGGGGGCAGCTTTCGCAGGGCTACTAAGCTACTGCGCGGTGGTTATTATTTTCAAATAGGGCAGGGCGAGTCGCTTGCTGCCGGTGGCTTTCTTAGTCCAGAACCAGCAGACTTGCTCCGCATAAGAAAAGATATGGACTGGAACTATGACGATTGGGAAAAACTAATGCGCAATAAAAATTTAGTAAACACTTTTGGCTCCTTGCAGGGCGAAAGGGTGATTACAGCGCCAAAAGGTTTTGCCAAAGACAACCCCGCCATTGAATTTTTAAAGCACAAGCAGTTTTACTTTGAACGAAACTTTACGGACAAAGAAGTGCTGGCTCCCACATTTTTAAAGGAGCTAAATACATCATTTAAACATTTGCGCCCATACTT
Organism: Flavobacteriales bacterium; assembly: GCA_031418455.1. Classification (GTDB taxonomy): domain Bacteria; phylum Bacteroidota; class Bacteroidia; order Flavobacteriales_D; family Sanyastnellaceae; genus JANNVZ01. Next base: position 576 of record JANOXJ010000126.1, read on the forward strand.
TGACCATATGAGTGAGGTGCTTACTACTGATGCTAATGGCATAGTAATAGTATGACCAACTCAGAAAATTAGTTTTAGCTACTAAGCGCTACTATAGCTCAATTGAGAAGGAGGTCTACGGTGTTATAATACCTGTGACCTTGCAGGTAGTGGCTGATAATATGAGGCAAGTAACATTATCGCCCACCTTTACAGCAAAGCCTGGATAATCAAACGCTAGTTTACTACCATATGCAACGTGGTATTGATTAGGATCGGCTTGTGTAATATCCAATGAGCCAGGTGTGGCGACTGCATTACCGTCTGCTGCTTTTGGTGTAACTCTTACAATTCCTTTCGACATGGTTATTTAGTTTTAGTGAATCACAAAAAAAAATAAAATTCTTGAAGAAACCTAGTTAATAAAATACAATGTACTTATTTTTACTCAGTCAGAAACCTTGAACTCTCTATGAACTTACGCAGCAGTGCTTTAATATTTACTTTCCTTCTTCTTGGCAAGGTTGTGCTGTGGAGTCATAAAGATTTAGATAGTTTGCGCACTATAGCCTATATATGTAGCGCAAACGAAAAGCCGACTGTTCAGTTGCAAATAGCGAAGTTGTTTGAAGATATAAATTTGGATTCGTCTGAATCATACTATCAATCTTCTATTAAAGGAGCATTAGAAATAAAGAATGACTCAATACTTGCAAACGGCTTACAAGGACTTGGAATAATGTGGTGCAACAGCGGTAAGTTGAATGAGGCACTTACCTATTTGTTTCAAGCACTTAAGGTGTTTGACCAAAAGGGGCTCAAAGCCCAATCTATAAAAACAATGCAACACATAAGCATTGTATATAACCAGCAAAATATAAACGACAAGGCAATGGAATATGCCGAGAAGGCATTGTTGCTTGCAAGGCAAGAGAATATTAAATATTCGGTTTCTACAAGTCTTACTATAATTGGCTCTATCCATTACTCTCAAGATGATTTAGATAAAGCAATTAAATATTTTGAAGATGCCTTGAAGATAATGGAGGAGCTGGATGACAAGCAAGGCATATCTGACGGTATAAATAATGTAGCGGTTGTGTATAGCGAACAAGGCAAGTATAATCAGGCATTGGACTATCACAAGCGTTCGTTGAAAATGGCCAAAGAGCTGAACGATAAGCGCGGTGTGGCTGCAAGTTACCATAATATAGGTGTGGCTTACAAAAGCATGCAAGACTATGAAGCTACATTTAGATATTGTGATAGTTGCATAGCCATTGCCAATGAAGTAGAAGATAAATATTACCTTTTAGAAACTTACAGTTTACTTGCTGATGTATATGCCTTGCAAGGAAAATATGATTTGGCATATAATATCCATATAAAATATGCCGCTTTAAAAGACTCCCTTATAAACGTAGAAACCAATAAGCAAATAGTGGAAATGGGGGCTAAGTATGAGAGTGAAAATAAAGATAATTTGATAAGTCTACTGAATAAGGATAATGCATTAAGTCAGGAAAAAGTGCAACGCCAAAAACTTGTGCGCAATGTCTTCATTGGAGGCTTTATTGTGGTGCTCATGTTTGCCACTATACTTCTTATGCAGCGCAACAGAATAAGCAAAGCCAAAAAACGTAGTGACGAGTTGCTCAATAATATTTTGCCGAAGGAAGTAGCTGAGGAACTGAAACAAAATGGTTCAGCACGGGCACGGCAGTTTAATGAGGTTACTGTAATGTTTACTGATTTTAAGAATTTTACTCAAATATCTGAAAAGCCTACACCTACTGAATTGGTAGACGATATACACCGATACTTTATCGAATTTGACAGGATAATAGAAAAATATAATATTGAAAAAATAAAGACAATAGGAGATGCCTACATGTGTGCTAGTGGTATGCCATTGCAAAGCAAAACTCATGCGTACGACATGGTATGTGCTGCCATAGAAATACAGCAATTTATGAAAGACCAGGTTCCATATAGGCTTAAAGAAGGAAAAGAACCTTTTGAAATTAGAATAGGTATGTCATCAGGTACGGTAGTAGCCGGTATAGTAGGGGCCAAAAAATTTGCTTATGATATATGGGGAGATACAGTAAACATTGCCAACCGAATGGAGGCAGCTGGTGAGGCAGGCAAAGTAAATATTAGCGGCAGCACTTATGAACTTGTAAAGGATTTGTGTACCTGCAACTACAGAGGTAAAGTTTTTGCTAAAAACAAAGGCGAAATCGATATGTACTATGTGGAGAGTATTCTATAAATTTTCCAATAAGGCTTATTTTTTTTGTTTTCCCAATCCTCTCTTTATGTAAATTTTGATTTGAATAAATCTGGTTTGAATTATTAAAGCAGGTAGTGCCATCTTTGCATCATAATTATGCTTGCTCTACTCAGAAAAGAACTTTTATTGGAACTGCGTCAAAAGCATGCTTTGGCAGGCATTCTGCTCTATGTGCTTAGCACTGTTTTTGTCTGTTATTTGGGTTTTGAAAAAGTGGAAGCTCCGCGCACATGGGGTGCTTTATTATGGATTACCGGCATATTTACCGCCTTTAATGCTATGCAAAAAAGCTTTATAAACGAAAGCGCAGGGGTGCATCTCTATTTGTATTCATTAGCAAGTCCGCGGCAGGTAATAATAAGCAAGGCCATATACAATGCAGCCATTGTAGCCATGCTCAATTTAGCCAGTGTTGTTTTTTTTCTATTGTTTTTTGGTACTGCAGTATTGCAGTATGCTGATGTGATGCAGCTTTTGCTTGGCCTCCTTTTAGGCAGCACAGGCCTTGGCCTTGCGCTCACTTTTGTTTCAGGACTGGCTTACAAAAGCGGCAGTGGTGTTGGTTTGGTAGCCATTCTCGGTTTTCCGGTTATCATACCATTGCTTATTACTATGGTTAGGCACACTACTCTTGCATTAGAAGGTGCAAGCATGGAGAGCAATAGCCTAAATCTTCTTGTTCTGCTGGTGCTTAACATAGTGTCATTAGTGCTCAGCTATATACTATTTCCATATATGTGGCGCGAGTAGGCTTGTCTATTTATTTTAAGATAGCTATATCTTATTTCAATTTGCTTAAGCCTATAATATTCCTTGATTAGTTTGAGCAAAAAAAAACACTCCCTTGAAGTGTTTATTTCAAACGAGTGTTTTTACTTTTTTCGAATTACCTTTCTCAAAGGTGACCGAGCGATTGCAATTGAGTAAGTCTCTTTTTTTAGTTATGAAAGAAATGGGTGCGCACTTCAGCTATCATCTGGTTCTTTGTTGGATGGTCGGCTGTGCCTATTTCTATTTCCTTATTTCTAAAATGTGTGTCTTGTCCCAGATAGTTTTTAAACTCTTCTTGGGCAGTGCCTGGTCCTATTAGGTATATCACATCATCAGATTCAATGTGTTTAGACACTTCGGCATACATTTTATGCAGCTCATTGTTGGCCTTGTTGTTGTTTACATTTTCATTGTTGGTATGGTTTGGGTGCTCATGCACTTGCACTTTATTTTGCACATCATACTCACCATCATTTAGCCTGTCGGGGGTGGCTATTATATGCGCTACTTTATGGTCTATCCATACGCCCACTACTTTTTTTCCTTTGTAATTCATAGTATTAATTATTTCTACCAAATTACGCTTTATCAAAGCATATTCGTGTATGATCTAAAACATTAACACAAATGATATTAATCAGCAGGCTAGGATTTGTGCAGAATATTTTTTTTTTAATCCTTAAGAATGGTAAAGGAGCCTTGCATATCATAAGTCTTATCATCATACCCCTCAGCTTTTAAGGTGTAGTAATATGTTCCGCTTGCATGGTTTTCAGGTTTCCATTCGCCCTCAGGCCTCGAGATTTTACCTACTTCTTTACCCCATCTGTTAAATATTAGCAATTCCATTTTTTTCAAATTGCTAGATTCTATTCTGAATGATTCATTGCCATCTTTACCGTTAGGTGTTATCACATTTGGCACCTTTGTTATTTCAGAAAAGTAATAAGAAAATACAGTCTCAGAAATGGTATCGCTACAGTTGCCTTCATAGGCTATAAGGGTTATTTCGTACTCGTAGGTCTCGGTATACGTTTGTGTAGGCGATACATTCAATGTTACGTTGTTAAGTGTGTTTCCATTGCCAAAATCCCAATCAAACAACGAGCCTGTGCTTTGGTTGGTAAACGTTACATCAAGTGGCGAAAGACCAGTTTCCGGTGTTGCTGTGAAAGAGGCAATCACTAATACAACATTTACTGTTACCTGAGCTGTGCCTGTGCATCCGTTTATATCCGTACCGCTCACTGTGTACTGTGTCGTTGTGTTTGGCGATGCAAAAGGACTTTCTACATTGGCATCTGACAATGTATTGGCTGGCGTCCAGCTATAGCTGTCTAATCCATTGGCATCTAGTTGCACACTTTCTCCATTGCAAATGGTGTTGTTGCCGAGCACACTTGCCGTTACTGAGGGGTTTGGATTTACCACTATGGTTATTTGGTCGTTTGTTTGGCACCCAATAGCATCAGTTCCTGTTACGGTGTATGTAATAGTGTTGTCTGGCGAAGCATCAGGATTGGCTATAGTAGATGAGGACAATGCTGTGGTGGGCGACCATACATATTCTGCAGCACCTGTTGCTAATAACGATATAGTGGAGTTAGCACATATTTCTAAATCGGATCCTGCACTTACAAATGGATTCGGATTTACAAAAATGACTATGGTATCGGAAGATGCGCAATTGCCCGTAACTGTATAGTAAACACTATTGTTTCCTAAACCGGCTATTGTAGGGTCAAATACTCCATTGGCATCTATACCTCCATCGCCACTCCACGTGCCTCCTGTAGCATTGGTGGTAAGCTGAATAGGAGGGTGGTTATAACAAACCAATCCCGGATTATCTATCGAAATATCTTCGGCACCCTGCACGGTAATATTTGTAGTGGCTGAGTAAGTGCACACATCCTGATAAACATAACTAATAGTATGTATGCCTGAACCCGCTGCTGTTGGGTCAAAGGCGCCTGTGCTTGCATTTACTATACCGTTGCCACTCCATACACCACCTGGTATGCCGGCTTGCAGTTGCACTACATCGCCACCCACGCATAGTATGCCCGTAGGAGCTATAGTGGTAGTTCCACCTATGGAAACTGAAAGGGTAATGCTTGCACCACTGTTACAACTTGAAGCTGGTGTGTAGGTAATAACATGATTGCCTTGGCCAGCAACTGCAGGATTAAAAGTACCCGCTGAGGCATTGGTAATTCCCGTGCCACTCCAGGTTCCTCCCGTTAAGTTAGTACTAAGGTTGAAAGGACTGTCTGTAATACAAAACTCTGTATTGGGTTGGTTTATTATGGCTATGGCTCCGTTTTGATAATCGTATGCTTCAGTATCAGAATTGGTGCCACCACAAATGTCGCCAGGGTTAGTACCTGTAAGGGTTAATGTAAATTCTGTGTCTACAGCGGGTCCCGGATTGAGTGTAATATTAAGCAACGATGTGTTGCTTGGAATTTCAAATGGCGGGTCGGCTGTCCATATGTAAGTATAAGTAAAATTAATAGGTACCGCCCCTGGCGCAGGCACTGTAAATATTGATGCTGTGGCTGCACTGCAAGAATTATCTGCAATGGGCGAATTAAAACCTGATGCTGTGCTATAAGTATAGGTTATAGGATCACCACCTACCGATGTGCCTGAAAAGGTAAGTGTGGCATCGGTCAACGAACCAAAATCCAAACCTACACAATCATAAATCTGAACTGCCCAACCAGGCTGCGAAGCATCGCATCCGTATATGGGGGCCCAGTTAATGGAAGTAGCTGTAGCGCCATAACTGTCATACGTGCCTGTAAGCGGAGCGCCTGCTGTGCAAACATTAAAACTTGGCGATGCCGTGGTAGAAAAACAAAGGTTGTTTATATCATCACCCGCATTGCAAACACCGGGACTAGGTGATAGTATAATGTCGGGACTGCCGCAGCTAGCTGGCCCACGCAGGTGAAATGCTAAATCTGAAACATAGGTATGTGTACCACTAAAGCAAACTGTAATAACAGTATTTGCATTTACTAACAACGCAGCGTTAGGGTCTATAAAGCCTGTTGGTGGATTGTAATAGGGTGTAATGTTGGCGTTTGTTATCTGGCCCACAAGGTTTACTGAGCTGCAGCCAGGGCTTATTGGATTCACATTTACATTGGGCACACCATCTATTCTGCATACCCAAGCTATATATGTAGCCACTACCGTATTAGTGGCATCTGTTATGGTACATCTATAGCCACCTGGTTGCATACCGCTTTGAGTGCTTGTTAGCACGTTCATTTGTGTGGCTTGAGCATTCCAGTTATTGTTAGCCACGCTAAATGTTTCCCACACAAAATCCCAAGGGGCACTGCCGGCTGGCGGTGTAGCCAGTAAATTGGCAGTTTGTCCTGCGCATATAAAAAACAAACTATCGTTGGGCGCGCCATTGGTATAATTTGTAGTGTCAGAAGCTGAATCGTTGGTGCAGGTTATTTGAGCTGCTGAAACTATTGCACAAAAATTTAAAAGTAGAAGCGGTAAAAATTTCTTCATTGAGAAAAAATGAAAGTGGTTTCGTTGGTTTTTTTCTAAGGTGGTTTTGGAAGCGCTATGCATTCCCTTGCAAGGTTTAGTTTAATTAAAAAATTATATCCATTGGAACACAATATTCTAATGGCCTTGGTGCCTGAAAAAATTGTGAATCAACATTTTATCATTTATTAATCTAGGCAAATATGGCTTAGCCATGTTAAAATGCAATATCCTTTTTCGATTGAAACTTAAATAATTTAACGGTGCTATTTCTAACTTATTAAAATATAATGTTTTACATGATTTAAGAAGACAAAAAAAAGCGCGAAACATAATGTTTCGCGCTTTTCAGAGGGTAGGTACTTTTCTGTTTCCTTTTGATTGGAAATGATTGCTTATTGATTAGCAGTATAACGAGCTTTTTGGCTTTCCAGAAGTTTGTCTAGCTCTTCCACAGCGCGCTTCTCTCTTCTGCTTAAGTCCATGCTTTTTAGTTTTATCATGTGGTCTTCGGCATGGCCATATTCGTCTACAAATATTAGGGCTTCCACTATGTTTAATAGGGTCACCATTGTAACGTCTTTGTCTATACGTGCCTTTTTATCTTCCGGGTTAGACTCTATTAGAGCCTTTTCCCATATAGCTATGGCTTCATTCAATTTGGCCTTGGCAGCAGCAGCGTCTGAGGTCAATTTGTTGTAACCTATGAATGCTGCATCATAAGCTTTTTTGTAATCGTCATAGTTCATTTTGCCCGTTTCTACACTGTATAGGGTAGTAGTGCGCTTTATAGCAGTGTATCCTACACGGCTGTCAAGCATAGAGTCTATTTGATTTAGGTTTTTTGCTATCAAGTCATCTTCTAATTTCTTCAGGTAAGATTTCTTGTCAGTCATAATAGCACTTGGCGATGAGCCTGACTTAGTCTTAAACATGGTCATATTGGCAAATTGCTCAAGCGACTCGTTGATGTGTGCGCTGCCATCAGGCTTGGTTACCTTCACATTCATTGGTTTTTTGGCAGAAGTTTCGTACCAATAAGTAGTAGACACAACACGGCCATCTTTGTCTTTGCTTACTGTCGATTTTAGCTCAGGCTCTGTGTTTTCAAAGGCATGCATAGTTACTTCAACCTTTACAGCATTGTCTGGCAAGTTCTTAAATCCATCTAGCTTTAGGTAGCTGCTTGACAGTACACTTGGGTCTGTTATGTCTTTTAAATCAGGCTTTGGTGGGTACACAGGGTCAGGACAAATAGGTGCATAAGGATCAGTAGGCAATTGCAATGTTGGCTTAGAAACATAAGCTTTTTGAGGCTTTTGCTCTTCCATAAGTTGCTTGCTCAAAAATTTTCCAGCGCCAGATTTTTCGTTCCATGCAGCTAGTTCTTTTTGATAACGCTCCTCGGCCAAAGCGTCTTGCTCTTTGTACACCTGCATTTCCATTTCGTAGTTTTTCTGTGCATCAGCTCTGCGTTGTGCCATGCTTGCTTTGTCCATCTCATAGCGCTTGTTGGCTTCTGCGCAGTCTTTTTCGTTTTTCTCTTTAATGTCGCGGCACTGTCTTGTGTACTCCGCCATTATATCATCGTTAGTACCTGCATAAGTAAGTACCACTTTGCTTTGGTAGTTCTTTATGTCTTTGCTAACAGGCTCTGAGGGAAGGCGGGTGTAGTCGTAATTGATGTCGGTGTCTTGTACCTTTTGAGCATTTGCACCAAATGCAATCATTAAAGCGCATGCTCCAAGTAAAATGTGTTTCATTTGAATGGTTTAAATAATGTTTTGTTTGGATAATTTTTTTTTAAAGCGAGTGCGAAGGTAATAAAAATGCTTCATACCCATAGGGGTTAGTTTTTCTTAATACTTAGCGCTTGGCACAGCGCCTTATGAAATTTCGTGCCAAAAAAAAATGACAGGTCACTACAAAGAAAAACCCCCAGACGTTTCCGGGGGTAATTTTCCTTAAACCTTAACCAAAACCTTTTTTTGAATTGAATCAAAAAAAATGAAAACTTACTGATGAAGTTTTACTTATGCTGTTGTTGTTTTCAATGACTATGCCAAGCTGCAGGGTGGCAGCGTTAAGAAAAGCCATAATGTGTGAAAGGATGTTAATTTGATAGAGATTAAGCTTATGCCTTTATAGCAGGGCCATGAAGGTAAAACTGGGGAGCTTCTTTTTTATAGCGATTTAATCCAAAGAAAAACCCCCAGACGTTTCCGGGGGTTATTTTCCTTAAACCTTAACCAAAACCTTTTTTTGAATTGAATCAAAAAAATGAAAACTTCTGAGAAGTTTTATGATACCTGGTTTGTTCCAATGACCATGCCATGGATGCAACATGACATGTTAATGCACTCTTAATTGCGTGAAAGGATGTTAATTTCTGAGAAGAATTTTGGTTCTAACTCCTGGGCAATGTTACCAGCAAGCCTTCGTCAGCTAATATTACGTTAGAAAATTCTTCTAAGGCCTGTTGCTTAAAATCTTCATCGTTGGTATAGCGCGAACTGAAATGGCCCAGCATCAATAGTTTTGCATTGCACTCTTTGGCAATTTTAGCGGCCTGTTTAGCGGTGGAATGAAAAGTGGCTTTGGCTCGTTCTTTTTCCTCTTCTAAAAATGTGGACTCGTGGTATATAAGCGTGGTGCCCTGCAGCATGGGTATTATGCGCTCGTAATATGCCGTGTCAGAACAGTAGGCATAGGAGCGGGCCATAGGAGGAGGCGAGCATACTTCAGCATTTTTTAGTATTCCTGTTTCCAACTCTAAATCTTTCCCTTTCTTAAGTTCTAATATCTGGCTTGGCACCAGGTTGTATTTAGCTATGGCCGCTTTGCTCACCTTGGGCAATCTTTCTTTTTCTACAAACTGAAAACCGCAGCAATAAATGCGGTGCTTAAGGGGAATGGAGTATATAAGCAATGTCTTATCTTCAAATATTAATTGCTTGTTTTCATTACTTGTAGCATGAAAAATGAGTGGGTATTCTAAAAAGGTTTGTGACACGCGCAGGCTTAAGTCTATTATGTCTTTCAAATCAGCAGGACCATATACATGCAATGCAGACTGCCTGCCTAGCAGGTGCATACTACTAATAAATCCCATAAGACCCAAATAATGGTCGCCATGCAGGTGAGATATAAATATATGATTGATACGTTGGAATCTGACTTTGAATTTGCGCATTTGCATCTGTGTGCCCTCACCACAATCTACCAAAAAAAGTTTGTCGTGCACATTTACCACCTGCGCGCTGGGGTTGTGCTTGCTAGTAGGCGTGGCTGCACCGCAGCCCAATATGGTTACATCAAAGGTCAATGTGCGGGGAAAATAGCTAATGCTTTGCTTATTGTGTCTTTCAATTCATTTTTATCTACTCCGTGAAGTATGTTGTTCTCATCAAAATAGGCTACCACATTTTCAGTAGGCATGTTGCCAGTAAGGTCGTCTGCAGCCATGGGACAGCCTCCAAATCCTTTTATGGCTCCGTCAAATCTTTTGCAGCCAGATTGCCATGCAGCCTCCACTTTTTCGCGCCAGGTGGTAGGAGTGGTGTGCAGGTGTGCGCCAAACTCCACCGCAGGCAATGCAGGTATCAATGCATTAAATAATGCTGCTATGGTATCAGGGTTAGCTATTCCTATGGTGTCGCTAAGCGCTATTATTTTTATGTCTAATTCTTTGTAAAGCCGGGTGCTCCAATCTATGGCTATTTGCGCATGCCATGGGTCGCCATAGGGGTTGCCAAAGCCCATGCTTATATATACCACCAGTTGTTTATGATGTTTCTTACAAAGCTGTTGTATCTCTTCCACTCGTGCCAGCGATTGCTCTATACTACTGTTGGTGTTGCGCTGCTGAAATGTTTCAGATATACTAAATGGAAATCCCAGGTAGGTTATTTCATCATATTGCACTGCTATTTCCGCTCCGCGGGTGTTGGCTACTATGGCAAGCAGTTTGCTCGATGTGTCGTGCAAATTCAATTGCTTAAGCACCTCAGCCGTATCGCGCATTTGTGGTATGGCTTTTTCCGATACAAAGCTGCCAAAATCTACCGTATCGAAACCACAATTGAGTATGTGATTAATGTAGGCCACTTTATCCTCCGTAGGTATCCATGTTTTTATGCCTTGCATAGCATCGCGCGGGCATTCTATTAATTTTACATGTGGTGTCATAGTGCAGTGGCGAAGGTATTCATTCCATCTACTATTCTCTGCGTATACAAGTAAATATTATTGTTTTTCAGTAAACCGTTGAAAACGGCACCACCTCATTTTTACGGACTATGAATGCGCCATTTTTTAGGTCATAAATTGAAGCTTTGTTGGCCAACTGCTCATCCAGAAATTTTCGTTTCTTCCTACTCACATTTTCCGACAAGAATATTTTCTTATTATTCAATTGAGCCAGGTCTTTTTCATTTAAAAACACCTTAGCAGCTGACTTTTCAAAAATGATATAATCGGCTTGGGGTGCTGCCTCCTCGGTTAAAAATGGCTCGTTAGCCATGGCTATTGTTTTATCTCCGGCCACTATATAAGGATAGTGGAACAGCACGTGACTGTTGTGAAATGGCTGCACAGAATCTATGGGTATGTAGGTAAATTCTTTAATGCCCAAATGGTTCCAATAATTATTTAAATGAAATCGCACACGCGATTCATTTTCTATTAATCCATTGTCATAAAAAATATATCCTTGCTCTCCTTTGCAATAAGTAATGCATGTATGCCCTGGTATGTGGTGAATGCACAACTCTGTAAACTGCACTATGGACGTCTTTTCTATAACTTGACTTATACTAAGCGCTGCTCCTGCAACAAGCGCATATATAAGAGAGCGTGGCCTTTTCCAAAAGAACCAGCTGCACAAAAACCAGACAATTCCAAATAGCAAATAAGTTTCCAAAACACTAAGTGAAATTCCTTTTATGATGCTCAATGGCAATTGGTCGAACCAGAGCACTACTGCATTCATGGCTTTGGTAAGCCAGGCACAAATGTTTGCCAAAAACTGCGCTACAGGCGGCCACCAGCACAGGGCAAAGAAGAGTAAACTAAGGTATAGTATGATGGTGGAAAGTGGTATAACAATAAGATTGGACACCAAAAAGTAATTTGGGAACTGATGAAAGTAAAGCATGCCAAGTGGAAATGTGACTATCTGTGCAGCTAGCGATACTGCTGTTAGTTGCCACACTTTTTGCAGCCACTTGTTATGCACTTGCCATAGATTGGCTATGCGTCTTTGCAGCACTACTATACCCAATACGGCCAGGTAGGAAAGTTGAAAACCCACCTCCATAATGATGTATGGGTTAATGCATAAAAGCAACAATGCAGAGGCACTCATGGTGTTGAATATGTTGCTGTTGCGCTCATAAGTTTCTGCTATTATAAAGGCTGTAAACATTACAGCAGCGCGCAGTACTGAGGGCGAAAAACCTGTAATGCCCGCATAGAGCCAAAGAATCAGGGTAGGAATAATAAACTTTAAAAACTTTTTATTGCCTATAGGAAAAATGACTCGCAATAATGGAGCTAATAAAACATAAATGAGGCCCACATGCAGCCCGCTTACTGCTAGCACATGTATAGCACCGGCACTGGCATAGCTGCTCATTAAATGAAAGTCTATTGCATCGGTTTTGCCCAGTATCAATGCAGCCAGTACCGCATATTCCTGACCACTAATTTGGTAGCGCTTAAATTGTTTTAGCAACTGTTCGCGCCAGTGTATAAACAAACCTGCAAAGCTGTGTCGGTCTGGCTTTTGTGCCAACTTCCATTGCACGCTGGAAGTGTATATCTGGTTGTATATAAAATGCGAATGGAGGTATTTTTTATAGTTGAATTCAAATGGATTTTGCACTTCATTTAATTCGCCTATTATGGAGGTAGTTATTATCACATCATCTACCTCCAATAGGTTAGAAAGTGAGTCGCTGGCTACATAGAGTAATATGTCGCCATAAGTTGGAACGGCCACATTGCCATGCATTACTGCCACCACACTAGCAACACTCTTAAGCGATTTTTCTTTTATTATGGGTGCCTCTTTCAGTTTTAGCACCAATGCATCACCTTCAGCATAATGATTTAAAAAATAATCGGAACGCTGTGTAGGTGGTTTTAAAGATGTAAGTAAGCCGCCTAACACTAACATTATTATTATGGTAGTAATGCCAAATAAGAAGCGGCTGAAATAACTCATTTGGCTTAATTTATAATGAACTACTAAATGTGTAATGCCTGCAATAAGCGAAAGTACAATCCAAAATGTAATAGAGACGGGAGCATTAATTTGCCATAAAATCCCGGCCAATAATGGCAACAACAAACGCAGTGCAGGACTATGTCGCCAAATACGAAGCATAAAAACAATTAAGGTTTAAAATCAAAAGTAATGACCCCAAGGCCTTTGGCAATGTAATGAGGAATATTTCTAAAGGAATATTCACTAAAACTCACTGAAAACAAACACAATAAACAACGCATTAGTCAATTAATACCTTTAAAAAATGTAAACTTGACAAATGCATACCTCAATTAGCGTTTTCAATTTTACCTTCACACCCTCGCACAAGCCAGCACATTGAAAAAACTTTCGATACTCCTGCTTAAATCTTATATAGGTCCATTCGTGGTTACCTTCATGATTGCTATGTTCATTTTTGAGATGCAATTCATATGGGTTTATCTTGACGAAATGATGGGCAAGGGGCTAGGTATAGGCATTATTCTTAAGTTACTTTTTTACGCATCGGCCAGGGTGGTAAACATGGCATTGCCACTAGCTATACTCATGAGTAGCATTATGACTATGGGTGCGCTGGCAGAAAACAATGAGCTTACTGCTATGAAAAGTGCAGGTACTTCGTTGCTTAGAATTCTTCGACCATTAGCGCTTTTCAGTGTGGGCCTCTCGCTCACAGCTTTTTTGTTTGCTAATAATTTGTGGCCTGTAGCTAATCTAAAATTTAGAACCATTTTGTTTAATGTAATGAAACAGAAGCCATCGCTTAGCCTAACGGATGGTGTGTTTTACAGTGGCATAGATGGTATAAGCATTCGTGCAATGCGCAACAATAAAGAAACTGGCGAACTGGAAGATGTGCTCATATATGACCACCGCGATGGGCAACGTGGCAACAGAACTGTAATAAGAGCAGAAAAGGGTTTGATGGAACAAACCAAAGACAAAAGATATCTGGTGCTCACTTTATGGAATGGCCATTCTTATGATGAGCAAAAAGACAAAAGTAAAAAGAACCAACAATTTGCCAACCTGCATGGTGCTTTTGAAAAAAATATTTTGAGAATTGATCTAAGCTCGCTCTCATTCAGTGCTGACAATGAGGAGCAAATGAAGAAACCCGAAGAGCTAATGACAGTGAACCAACTGGATGATGCAATAGATAGTTTGAAATTGGCGCGCGATACTATAGAGCAGCGTTTAGCCCTAAATAATTTGCGTAGTTTTCATTTTCATGAAAAGTCAAACAATAATGACTCTGCCAGCAGCTATATGCTTTATGACAAGCTTGCACCGGCTGAGAAGCAAAAGGCTATAAGCCTGGCTAAGGAGAGCGCTCGCAAAAGCAAAGATGCTTCCCTGCGACAGGCCGAGGAGATGAAAGGACATGATAAGCGCATACAACGACATAAAATAGAATGGCACCGAAAATTTTATTTAGCAGTCGTTTGCCTAGTCTTATTTTTTGTAGGCGCTCCCCTTGGCGCCATTATTCGCAAGGGTGGTATAGGCCTGCCTACATTAATAGCATTGGGTATTTTTATTGCCTATATACTGCTTACCATGGCTGGCGAAAACATGACCAAAAATGGTATTATAGCACCCTGGATTGGAATATGGATGAGCACTGCAGTATTTTTCCCGCTCGCCATTTGGCTTACTTACAAAGCAGTGCGCGAGGCTACGTTATTCGATAAGGAAACATACACCAGGTGGCTTAGAAAACTTGTTCTCCTTATAAAACCAAAAGTGAAAACTCAGTTATGAAAATATTGCAACTATGCTTAAAACCACCACTGCCCGCGCGTGACGGTGGTTGCATAGCTATGAATAATATTACTACGGGCTTAATTCAGGCAGGGCATAAGGTGAAAATTCTTACAATTTTCACTAAGAAACACGACTTTGATCCTGATAGTTTGCCACAGGAATATATAGACAATACCAATATAGAGGGCGTGTATGTAGACACAGGTGTAAACGTGGTAGATGCTTTTGCTAATTTCATAACGAGCGATTCCTACAACATAAGTCGTTTTTTTAGCACTGACTATGATATCAAACTCACCAAACTTTTGCAAAAGGAAGATTATGATATCATCCATCTGGAAAGTTTGTTTATGACACCCTACTTGGGCACCATACGCAGATTGTGCAAAACGCCTGTGGTGCTTAGGTCCCATAATCTGGAGTTTGTAATTTGGGAAAAAATAGCAAAGGGTACACGAAATATTGCTAAACGAACCTATCTGAACTACCTCTCAAAAAAACTGCGCGACTATGAGCTTAGCATGCTTAACGAAGTGAGCGGCATAGCGGCCATAAGCGAGGAGGATAAGAAAAGATTTTTGGCCCTTGGCACAAAAAAAAGAATACGCACAATACCATTTGGAGTTGACCTAAGCGAATACCAAACTGAAACCAATGAAATTCAAGAGCTCTGTCTTTTTCATTTGGGTGCCATGGATTGGGGACCCAATCTGGAGGGTATCCTGTGGTTTTTAGAAGATATATGGCCAGCTATACACGCAAAACATCCGCACCTAAAGTTGCATTTGGCTGGCAGAAACATGCCAGATGATATAAAGCAAAAGAAGTATGAAGGTGTGCAAATGTTTGGCGAAATAGAAAATGCTAAAGAGTTTATAAAGAGCAAGGCAATTATGATAGTGCCTTTGCTTAGCGCAGGAGGTATACGTGTAAAAATTATTGAAGGCCTTGCACTGGGCAAAGCAGTTATTTCTACCACACTTGGGGCAGAGGGCCTTGACTGTACTAATGGACTTAACATAATGTTGGCAGACAGAAAGGAAGAATGGCTAGATGCTATAGATGAGCTGCTTAATAACAAAAACAGAATAGCGGAACTTGGTAACGAAGGCATAAAGCATGCTAAAAGCCACTTCGATAATCAACGTATTACTCAAGCGCTCATTCAGTTTTTCAAAGAACTACGCAAAGCATGAAGCTCTTTATGCTATTAAGTCGCGTGCCATGGCCGCTGGAAAAAGGTGACAAACTGCGCGCCTACCATCAGCTATGCGAGATAGCAAAAAATAACGAGGTGCACTTGTGCTGCCTGAGCGACCTAACCGACAATGAAGAGGCCATCAAATTTCTAAAAGGCATAACACCTCATGTAACAGTATTTCAGTTGAGTAAAATGGCCATGGCCTGGCAGTTGTTCCTGGGTATTTTTAGCTCCAAGCCCTATCAGGTGCATTATTTCTACCAGCCAGCCATAGCACGAAAAATAAAAGGAGTGATAAACGAATTTGAGCCTGACCATATTTATTGTCAGCTCATACGCACTTCTGAATATGTAAAGCATATGCTGGAGTATGATAAAACGCTTGATTATATGGATGCACTAAGTGCAGGGTATAAGCGAAGAGTGCAAGCAGCTCCGTGGTGGCAAAAAATATTTGTGCGCGAAGAAGCCAAAAGATTGATGGCTTATGAAAATCTTATTTACGAATATTTTGAGCACCACACCATCATAAGCCGACAAGACCAACTGCTGATAATGCATCCTAAACGCGCGCAAATAACTGTGGTGCCCAATGGAGTAGATGCCTATTTTTTTGCACCCATGGCCAGCAATAAAAAATACGATTTTGTTTTTTGTGGCAACATGAGCTATCCGCCTAATGTGGTGTGCGCGCGCAGATTGGCTTTGGAAATACTGCCCATCATTTGTAAATCATATCCTGATGCTAGCTTGCTTATAGCAGGCGCTTCGCCCGCTAAGGAAGTAACTACATTGCATGGCGGCAACATTACCGTAAGCGGCTGGATGGAAGACATACGTGATGCTTATGCTACCTCGCGCATTTTTATAGCACCCATGCAAAGCGGCAGCGGTATGCAAAATAAATTGCTTGAGGCAATGAGCATGCAGTTGCCTTGCATAACCACACCACTCGCTGCAAATGCTATAGGTGCTGTGCACCATGAGCAAATGCTAATAGGGGAGAGCAATGAGGAGTTAGCAGATTATGCAGTAACTCTGCTAAATGATAAACAGAAAGCAGGAGATTTGGGATTAGAAGGACGCAGGTTTGTGCTACAAAATTTTACATGGAGCAGCGCAGTAAAAACACTGCAGGCTATTTGGAGTAAATAAGTTGCGAAACAATTTATCCTTCGAAACAAAGCGATAAAACAAATGTGCGCGTGCGCAAACTATTTATAGGTGCTGCAAATTTATTGTCTTCGTGTATTAGCAAATCGCGCATGCCAAAACATGTTTTTAATTCAATGCCAAATTTGAAATAGGGCAAAAAGAAATCGAAGCCGCCTCCGGCATCCATAGTAATGTCACGGTCCTCAAGCTTTACTACTATTTTACCCGCCACTTGTTCGTTCACGTCTTTTTGCGACTGCATATCCATAGAGTATTTGCCACCAAACAATGCGTACGCTGCAAAATTGTTAGTTCTATTTGTACGCAATTTTAATAACAACGGAAACTCTAGCCACACCGATTCAGTTCGTTTTAAAAACGGTTCTGTGGTGCCATCTGGTTTTAAAAAACGATAACTTAAACCTCTGTCTTGAAAAGAAAGTCCTGGCACAAAACGCAGGTTCACATTTTTAATAGGGTTAAAAGAGGCTAACAATGCCAGATTGAAACCTGCTTGTGGTACGTTAGAAATTCCCAAGAGTGAATCACCAAATGTAAAATCTGGTTTGTAGTCAATAAAAAAAGATGACTGGTTGTAGCTTAATAAAAAGCCGAAGTGATATAACCTGCTGTCAAATCCTCCAAGGTTTTCGTGGCCTTTAAGATTTTGTGCATGCATAGTGCCTGACATGACAAGTAGTAAGAATGCTGCTAAAATCTTTATGGTCCTTTGCATGAAAAAAAAACGATTTAGTAATGTTTAAAAACTGACAGCGCATATAACCTAGCTCAGTAAATTTTATTGCCTTAAATACGTTTTACTATACTGCGCCAAAAGAAAACAGCCAGCAAAGAATAAATAAGACTTACAACTACCAAAGCAAACAATCCCATCAAGACTTGCACATTGGTAGATACAAATCTTTCCACATTCTCCTTGTTAGTTTGTATGAGTTGCTCCCGCGTTGAATTTTTGAGCTGAGGGTTTTCTGTTTTTAAATTAGACAAGCCAGCATCGGTGCTTATGCTTTCATTAAAATTAGTAATGCGCGCATCGCGTATAGTTTGCACATCGTTGGTTAGAAAACCGTAGTAAATGTATATGGCTGCTGTGGCGCCTATTACATACTTCATGGCCACCTTCATACAGTCTTTGAAGTCTTCAAAAAAACTTGGACGCTCGCCTGCAAGGGTTTTGTATTTATAGTAGACTACTAAAAAAATAAGTATGACTATAAGAAGTATGTTGCTTAATACACCAAACGAAACTGCATTTTCTACTGACATAAATTGGCGAGCGGTGTAGCGCGCACCAAGCCACATTATTGCCATTATCCAGGGTAATAATTTCATAACGGTTGTTTCATTTTTTTTTCTGGTTGTAAAATGGTTGCAACGAAAGGCTGAATAGTATCTTTCACAATGCTGCACTGCAACACACTTTGCCAACAGGTTTTTACAATGATGCGAGCAAGATTAAGAATTCATGGTGGCCAAAAACTCTCCGTTGTGGCGCGTTTTCTCTATCCTGTCTTTTACAAATTCCATAGCCTCTATAGGGTTCATATCGGCCAGGTGTCTGCGCAATATCCACATACGCTGCAGTGTATCCTTGTCTACCATTAGGTCTTCTTTACGCGTGCCAGATGCTAGTATATCTATAGCAGGGAAAATTCTTCTGTTAGATATTCTGCGGTCCAGTTGCAATTCCATATTGCCAGTTCCTTTAAATTCTTCAAAGATTACCTCGTCCATTTTAGAACCTGTTTCGGTTAGGGCAGTGGCTATTATAGAAAGTGAACCACCGTTCTCAATTTTGCGTGCAGCACCAAAGAAGCGTTTTGGTTTTTCCAAAGCATTGGCTTCTACACCACCGCTAAGTACTTTACCGCTGCTTGGAGCTACAGTGTTGTAAGCGCGTGCAAGCCTTGTTATAGAGTCTAGCAATATGCACACATCATGTCCGCATTCTACCATGCGCTTGGCTTTTTCAAGTACTATGTTAGCTATTTTCACATGGCGCTCTGCAGGCTCGTCAAAGGTGCTTGCTACCACCTCTGCACGCACACTGCGCTTCATATCAGTTACCTCCTCAGGTCTTTCATCTACTAATAGCACTATTAGATAAGTTTCCGGATGATTCATTGCTATAGCATTGGCTACATCTTTTAGCAATGTGGTTTTACCTGTTTTAGGCTGCGACACTAGCATACCGCGCTGGCCTTTACCAATAGGGGCAAAGAGGTCCATTATGCGCATGCTTATATTCGGATTGTTGTCAGATATATGAAAGCGTTGGTAAGGGAACAGTGGTGTAAGAAATTTGAATGGAACACGGTCGCGCACAAAAGCAGGGTCGCGACCATTTATTATGTCTACACGAATAAGCGGAAAATATTTTTCGCCTTCGCGCGGTGGGCGAATGGCTCCGCGCACTGTGTCGCCTGTAAGTAAGCCGTATATTTTTATTTGTTGCTGCGACACGTACACATCATCGGGCGAGTTCAGATAATTAAAATCGGGCGAACGTAAAAATCCAAAACCATCGGGCATTATTTCTAACACGCCTTCGGCCATTATTATTCCATCAAAGTTATAACCGTGCTCATCGGCCTGGCCACGCTTACTGCGGTCAGGTCTTATTATATTAGGGTTATTTGGATTTTGAGGCGGACGCTCTGGTCTTTCTTGGTTTTGTGGCGGACGGTCTGTGCGCTCTTGGTTTTGTTGTGGTCGGTCAGGTCGCTCTTGATTTTGTTGTGGTCGGTCTCCTCTTTCCTGATTTTGCTGTGGTCGGTCAGGTCTGTTCTGATTTTGTTGCGGACGGTCGCCTCGCTCCTGGTTTCTTCTGTCGTTAAAACTTAACTGACGTGGCTGCTCATTATTAGGTGCATTGCCACCGGCATTTGGTCGTGGGGCAGTGTCATTGCCTGTATCTGCAGGAGGTGTTGTGCTTTCAGCATTTTGCACATTGCCATCCACAGGAGCATCAGGCTTTTTAAATCGATCGCCTCTGTCGTTTGGGTTTGGCTCACGTTTTTGTTGGGCAGTATTTTCTGCTGACTCTTTTTGTGCACCTTCGGCCTGCGTTTCAGGCTGCGCATTTTCCTTTGTGCCTGCATCTGCATCGGCCTCAAAAGGCAAAGCGCTTTGTACGCTTTGCACATCTATTATCTTAAATATTAGGTCTTGCTTTTTTAGCTTATCAGGTGAAGCTATACTTAGTTTTTCAGCTATGGCTCTAAGTTCGGCAACCTTCATGCCGTTCAGTTCTAAAAGGTTATACATGCAAAAAAAAAATTATGTACGTTGGGAAATTGTTGTGATAAAAAAAGAATACTCTTGAGGGGTAATTGGTTGTGGGTAAAAGTTGTTTTGATTTAACTCTGCCCAAATAGACATTGCAATTGTACAGCTATTTCGCCTTCAACCAATTTTTTAAGCCATTTTTTTTGTAAACACCAGGTTTTAAATAGGTTTTTATTATCTACTTCATCTAATTATCCTAATGCTTATAGGCTTCTCTTAACCGTTAGGCTGCTTTACTGCTTCAATATTTTGTGTTTTATCTTTTTTTAACCTCAATAGATGTTGATTTTAATAAACCCACTTTTACTTTAGCCATAACTAAACTGTATCTCACCCTTTAAACCCTATTAAATATGAACAAGATTATCGTACCCACCGATTTTACTCACGTATGTGATGTGGCATTGCATTATGCTGCTGATATTTCCAGTACCACTCATAGCCAGATTTTTGCTTTGCATATTGTAAAGAGTGAATCGGAAGTGCCTGCCGCAAAAACTAAGTTGAATGCTTTGATAGCTCAGCATAAAAATGACAGTGATATGGACTTGCAACCACTGCTTGTGGTAGGCAACATATTTGACGATATACCCCATGTAGCTGAAAAGGAAGAGGCTGATCTTATAGTAATGGGTACACATGGAATGCACGGTATGCAGTTCATAGTAGGTAGCAATGCCTTGCGCGTAATTACTGAAAGTAAAGTACCTGTAATTATTGTTCAGGATGGAAACCGTAAGGGTGCTAAAATTAAAAAGGTACTTGTGCCAATGGATTTGCATCAGGAAACGAAGCAAAAACTGGTAACAGCTTGCGATATGGCCGATAGGTTTGATGCTGAAATTCATTTAGTAACAGCTAAAGAAGAGGACGAGTTTTTAAAGAACAAACTTGTACGCAATGTGGCCTTTGCTGAGGCATATATAGAGGGCCGCGAGGTGCCTTACCGCACTGTTATTACTGAGGGTGGCATCAATAATTTTATAAGAGATATGCTTAAGTATGGTGATAAGGAAGAAATAGATTTGATATGCATAATGAATACAGCTGAAGAGCGCCTTATGCACGCCTTTGGAATGGATATAGAACAAAAGCTAATTACCAATGCATATTCTATTCCTGTAATGGTGGTAAATCCTTCGCAGATTTTTATAGATAAGCGAAGCATACTTGCTCAATAAGAAAAAAAAAGGTGCAATACACAATTGGATAAATATTTGGCTTGATAAAGAGAACTAAGAACAGCAAAGCCGTTGGATTTTATTAAAATAAAATTCAACGGCTTTGTCTTTTTTTGAGTCCCTTCGTCAGGCTATATAATTTCTACTTGTCTGGCTACTTTTTGTAGTATTTCAAATACTGTTTCGGCCATTACATTCTCACTATCTAGTGTAGGATTTATCTCAGTAAATTCCAGGCAGCAGGTGCGTTCATTCTGCAACAATTCTAATATTAAGTCAGCTGCTTCGCGCTCGTTTATTCCGCCTTTTACGGGTGTGCCTGTTCCTCGGCTTACGCTAGGGTCCATGCTGTCCACATCAAAACTTATGTAAATTTTATCGCAGTGACTTAGATACTTCAGTAGTTCGCGGCTTAGTTTGGTTACGCCTGTTTTGCGCAGCTCGTTGGTGGTTACCACCTTTACTTTGTTTTTCTTTATCAATGCACCTTCTTGCTCTTCAAAATCGCGTAGTGTAACATATATAAGGTCGCGGTATTCTATTTTAGGAGCTATGTCGCCTACGCTCTTTACCATTTCCCATAGCTCTATGGTTTCATAGTCCAGGTCGTTCGATTTTTCTTCTATGTTGTCCTCGTTGAGTGCAGTGGCCAAAGGCATACCATGCATGTTGCCACTTGGTGTGGTGTATGGCGAGTGCAAGTCGGCATGGGCATCTATCCAGATTACACCTAATCTGCTTTCAGGGTAAGCCATTTTTATACCAGCCATGGTGCCACCGGCACTGCTGTGGTCGCCACTTATAATGAGCGGAAAACGGCCATCGCGCATGGTATCGCGCACTGCTGCTCCTATGCGCTCATACATTTTAAGCACACTGCGTATGTTGCGCGCATAGCGGCTACCGGGGTTGCCGTATAGCGCCATGTTATCGTGCGGTATTACTACGCTTTTGTATTTCTTAAAAAATTGAGAGCGAAAATCCAGCGCGGCAATTTTTACCGCTTCTACACCCAGGCTGGCACCGCGGGTGCCTGCACCCACTTCGCTGGGTACTTCTATTAGTCGTATGTTTTTGTCCTTTTTGTTGGTCATATGCGGGGCCTAAGATAATCTTTAGGCCTTTATACTCCCAATTATGGCGTTGGTGCCTTTTTATTTAGCGGTGAACAGTACGTTTAGCACATCTTTCATTTGGGCTGCATTAGCGCTCATGGGTGCTAGTTTGGCTTTTTTCATAGCTAATGTTTCGGTGGAAGAGCTGGCTATGGTTACAGCATTTCTTTCTGGTGTGTTGGTTAAAGAGCCCAAGTTGGAGGAAGTGGTAATGGCTGCTTTTGTTTCTTTTTTGGTATCTAACATCACCTGGCTGTCAGCAGAGCGCACCTCATCTTTAGCGTCACTAACTTTTTCTTCCTCAGATAGAATGGCTTTGGGCGCAGCTGCAAGGTCTTCGTTGGCGCTTTCCGCGGCAGCGGCAGGCGCATCGTCTCGGCCACTATTGTCAGTGTATTGCACAATTGTTGGTGTTTCGCTTTCCAAAGGGGTGTATTTAGTTTCACCTGTGGTTATTTCATTTACTACCACCGGTGCAGGAGGAAATACATTGGGCATATGATTTTCTGCATAAGCAGGTTTGTCTAATAAGTTGACAGTGGTGTCATTGGTGCTTGCCTCATCATTATTTGCCGAGTTTTCGGTATTCACTTCCTGTTGTGTTTGTGCTATGTCTTGGGCAGGCTGGTTGGTGTTAAATAACAACAAAGCCCCACCAACGCCAAACAACAGCACAAGCGATGCAAATGCATAACGCACAGCAGGCTTGCGATACCACACTATCTCTGGCATGGTGGGCATGGCAAACAAGGAGTTGAGCCATATGAAAAATCCTTTTTTCTCTTCACCGGCAAACTCGCGCATTAAGTTTGCTTTAATAACCGGATCAGGCTCTTGCCAATCGTCTGTATTGACAGTGTCGTGCATTAGAAATAGGGTGCTGCGCAGGCTCTCATACTCTTCTTGTCCGGCCACATGGCGCAGCACAAACTCCTTCTCTTCAGGGTACAGTTCGTTGAATTGCTTGTGCATAAGCAACGACTCTATATCCTCTGGGTCATATTTAAATGTATCGTTCATTTTCTAAAATGTTTTTTTATTCTAACCTCTCTCAGCAGGGCCGAGACTATCTTCTAAAACCTTTCAAACTCCCTCAAACACTTTCAATTTTGCATTCAGTTCTTTTAGTGTATAAAACAATCTTGACTTCACTGTTCCTTCGCTGCATTGCATGGCTTCGCTTATTTCTATTATGCTCATTTCCTGATGAAAGCGCAGTTCAAATGTGGTGCGTTTTACTTCGTCCAGTTCGTTCAGCACTTCGTTTAGCTTGAGCATAAATTGGGAGCGATCCATATTTTTTTGTGTCTCTAGTCCACTGCCTATGCCGCTTTCGTGCTTTAACTCATTGTGGGCCACCTTGCGCACTTCGTGTTTGGCATATTCATTTTTGCACATATTGTGCGCTATGCTATAGAGCCATGTTTTAAAAGGGCGGCCGCTGTCATACAGATGCGGCTTATGTATCAGTTTAGTAAATAGCTCTTGCGTAAAGTCGCGCGCTTTTTCGCGGTCTTTCCAAAGCATGCGCAAGAAATAGTTGAACATAGGTTTGCCATACCTGTCATACAGCACCTCAAAGGCCTTTTGGTCTTTGCCTGTGATCAACTGCATGAGTTGCTCATCGGTATCCCGCTCGTATGGATGTTTGAATAATGCCATACGCTTAGTCCAGTTGTTGCTGAATTTTATTTTTTACTTCAAATCGGCTTGCCAATTGTTCTGCCATGTTGCGCACTCCTTCAGCATGCGCTGCATCGCCCATGGCTGTGTATGCTTGGCGCAAAAAAAGTAGAGGTACTAAGTAATTTTTATTTATGTCTTCAGAGGCATTAATAAAATTTTTCTGAAATAAATTTTCCCAATTGAATTTGAGCGATTCTAAATTTTGTAATTCTGATTTACTATATTTCATGGCCAAGCCTGTGCAATACAGATTTTTTGAGTACTCAGTTAGAATGTTGGGAGGCAAGGTAAGGGCCATATATATGCTCTTTCCTTGCGAACCGGCAAGCAAGTTTTGAATAGACACATAGGGCTCTTCTTTTTTTAGTTTACCTTCTTTGAGTCCTACTAGTTGTTGCACGGTTTTTAAGTAGCGTTGGCTTCCATACCAGTCCAGACAAATTACCTGAACATCCGTGCGCAAAGCATAAAGTTGTTGCAGCATTATGATAGGGTAGGTATCTACATTGCCGTGGGTTATAAGCACTCCATCGCGTTCCACACTGTTTAGCACATTGCGGTTGTACTCCATTTCGGCATCGTTGTATACTTTGTTGTCGCTAAGTTTTTTGCAGAATGTAAGTTTAGATGCCGCATCATTGGCTATGGCAGCTTCGCAAAGCATATCGTCCCACAGCTCTTGTTCATCAGGTCTTAGTGTATGTGCTTTTTTCAAATATACTGCTGCCTCATCGCTATGGTTGCTGTTTAAATAGGTGCAGTAGTTATATGCAAATGAGTTAGGCACAGCATTATTCATTCTTGCCAACACATCGTTTAGTTTGGTTTGATTGTCGGCTGCAATAGTTCTGCTATGCTCCGTATAGCTGGTGAAGCGTGTTGCTTTATATAGGTTTAGCCAGGCATCTTCATTTGTAGAGTTGGCAGCTACTTGTTGCTGCCAGTAGTTGGCAGAGGTTTTATAGTCGGCATTGGTTCTTTGTTCCATTTCCACAGCGGGCACTTTTACCAGCGCTGGAGCGGCTGGTTCAGATGCTTGCTGTGCCATGGCGCTATTTAAAGCTATCAAAGGCAATAGATATATGAATAATTTTCTCATTGGTGCTTCAAAGAAAGTGATATGTTGAGAGTTGGTACATGGCTAATAGAGAAAGGTTCAAAAATAGTTTTTTAATGTTCGATATCTTTGCGTTGTTATTAATTCAATTTAGACATGCACTCCTGGAAACAAATACATAAAGAAGAAGATGTGATGAGCATTGTGGCCGCATCAAACGAGAAAACTCAAATTATCTTTAAAGATAGTATGACTTGCGGCAGAAGTGCTTTAGCAAAAGAGAAATTAAAAGATGGCGAGGCTGCCTTAATGGCTATTGCTGAAGTCCATTATTTGGATTTGTTGCAGTTTAGATCGGTATCTAATTTTATTGCATCTTTCTTAGGCGTGCAGCATCAGTCGCCTCAAATTATAGTCGTAAAAAATGAATCGGTTGTGTATCATGTATCGCATGAGGCAATAGAGTCGTCTATTATAGCAGGGCATTTGTAATTCTTACAATTGTACGCTTTTAAGCTCTAAAAGAAATTGTCTATTTTGCTAGTAAAGTTAAAATGGATTAAGTGCCGTGTTGTGCAGTCTGCATTGATGGGTATATATTTATTTTTACCAAGTAATAGAATTAAACTTTTCAATTTTTCCATGAAATTTTTTGTAACACTTATCGTCACTTGCCTAAGCAGTATGCTGCTGTCGCAAGTGCCAAGCCTGCAATGGGTAAATCAATTTGGCGACTCTTATCTTACTACTGCCAGAGCGGGCCGCACTGAAGTAGATGCCATGGGCAATGTATACACTTTTGGCACTTTGTGGGGTTCTGCAGACTTAGATCCAGGTGCGGCAGTATTAATGTTTCAGTCAAATGGAGTGCAAGATGTTTTCATAACCAAGTGCGACCCACAAGGCAATTTGATATGGGCCAAATCCTTTGGTGGAACTTTGGAAGAAGACATTTTGAGTTGCGCGATAGATGCTGAGGGCAATGTGTATGCAGCGGGTTTTTCTGATGGTACTATGGATATAGACCCAGGTGCGGGAGTGGTTCCATTTGGCAACGATTACTATCCCGCATATTTATTAAAATTAAATAGCAATGGTGATTTTGTTTGGGCCAAAGAATTTAATAGCAACGCAAGTTGGATTTGGCAACAAATATTTTTTGAAGCCATGACAATAGATAATGATGGTTATGTGATACTAGGTGGCAACTTTGGAGGCACTGTAGATTTTGATCCAGGTGCTGCTATAGCCAATCAAAATGCTGTTGGGGGAGTTGATATAATTATTCTAAAATTGAGTGCCGCAGGCGATTTTGTTTGGAGTAAACGATTTGGTAGTCCTGACAATGAGTACATGTACGATTTGGATTGTGACGCTGCCAATAACCTCTACTGCACTGGCGAATTTGCCGGTTCTATCTATTTTAATACAAGTGGTATTGGTACTAACACCGTTTCGGCCGGTGGCCCCGATGTGTACATTTTGAAATTAGACGCTGCAAGCAATTTTGTTTTTGTAAAAACTATGGGGGGTGCATGGGTAGACAGCGGTTCGCAAATAGAATTGGACTCAGACGAAAATATAGTTGTGTGCGGCACCTTTGAGCAAGCTGCCGATTTTAATCCTGGCACAAGCACCAACAACCTCATATCTAACAGCAACAACACAGATGTTTTTGTTGCCAAGTATGATGGTACAAGTGGAGATTATGTTTGGGCTAAAGCCTTTACCGGACCAAATGATTTGGACGCTGCTAAAGGCCTTGCTGTGGATATAGATAATAATGTGTATGTGGGTGGCGATTACTACGGCACTATAGATTTTGCATGGGGTGGCAATGTTTATGAACTCACTGCATCTACCTACGGAAGTGCTTTTTTGGCAAAACTGGAAGCTTATGGAGATTTGGTATGGGTGCAAAACTTTAACCCTGCCAATGAGGCCATTTGTGCTGATGTGGCAGTAAATGCCAATAGCGATATTTTTATGTTTGGTTCTTTTACTTCACCTTTCGATTTTGATTTTAATGCATCTGCTCAAATTGTTTCGCCCCTTGGTGATCGCGATGCTTTTGTAGCCAAGTACAGCCAACCTAGCACCAATATTACTTACTGCAACGGACTCACCACGTTTAGCACTTGCTCAGGCACTTTTGGCGATGGCAGTGAAAATAACAACTATGGCAACAATCAGCAATGCCAATGGCTTATACAACCTACCAATGCTGTTTCGGTTACATTGCTTTTCACGGCCTTTGCTACAGAAGCTAATAACGATGTAGTAACTATATATAACGGCACTACCACAGCCGCACCGGTTTTAGGCACTTTTAGCGGTACATCTGCCACACAAGTTACCTCTACGGGTGGCGCCTTGCTAGTAGTTTTTAGCACTAACGGTAGCATTACCGCGCAGGGTTTTGAGGCTTCATTTAGCTGCAATACTTCAGCACCACCTATATCTGATTTTTCTGCTTCAAGCACAGCACTCACACCTGGTGGAGCCACTAATTTTACGGATAATTCAGCTAATGCACCTACCTCTTGGTTGTGGACATTTGCAGGAGGCAATCCTGCTACCTCCACTTTGCAGAACCCAACTAACATCATATATAGCACCACTGGATGTTATGATGTTACGCTGGTAGCAACCAATGCGTATGGCAGCGATACACTTACCCAATTTTGCTACATCAATGTATCTGATGCATTGTCGTGCATTGAATTAATAATAAGCGAATATGTGGAAGGCAGCAGCAACAACAAAGCACTGGAGCTTTACAATCCTACAGGCTCTGCAATAGACTTGACAAACTACAGCGTAAAGCTTTATACCAACGGAGGCACTGTACCAAATTCGGTAATTGATTTAAGCGGAATTTTACCTTCTAACCAAGCCTATGTTATTGCCAATACGCAAGCATCATCCGCTATTTTGGCCATTGCAGACATTACTTCGGCCGTGTGCAATTTTAATGGTAACGATGCAGTAGAACTGATTAAAAACAATGTGGTAATAGATGTGGTAGGGCAAGTAGGAGTGGACCCCGGCACTGCATGGACCGTGGGTACAGGTAGCACAGCCAACAATACTTTAGTGCGCATGAGCAGTGCTAATTTGCCTAATGCAAGCTGGGCAGCGGTGCAGTCGCAATGGAACGTTTTTGCATCAGACAATATTTCTAATTTGGGAGTGCACACCATTAGCTGCAACCAAACCAATGCACCTAATGCAGCATTCACTTTTAATAATACTAATTATTGCGCTAATGCTGCCGTGTCTTTTACCAATACAAGTACCAATGCTACTTCTTACTTATGGACCTTTCAAGATGGAAATCCGGCTACCTCTACGCAGGCCAATCCTGTGGTAACGTTTAACAATGGCGGAAACAAAACTGTGCAACTTACCGCTACTAGTGGCAACCTAAGCGATAGCTACTCTGCTACTATAAATATTTTAACCTTACCTGTGGTATATGCAGGCGATGATTTAGAATTATGTTTTGGCTCCGTCACTCAAGTAAGTGCGCAATCCAATGGCACCACTTTTATACAATGGTCGCCTGCCACAGGCTTATCTGCCACCAACATACTTATGCCATTTTTGGAAGCTATGGACGATATAACTTACACACTTACTGTAAGCGATGGCACGTGTACCAACACCGATAATTTTGTGCTTACCACTAATACTATAGCCATGCCTGTAATAACAGCCAATGGCAACACACTAAGCACTACTGCTTACACCACTTACCAATGGCTGCTAAACAATGTGCCCATAAGCGGTGCTAACAGCCAATCCTACAGCCCACCTGCAGGCGGCATCTACACTGTGGAGGTGAGCGATATTAATGGCTGTATTATCCAATCGTTTGAGTATAGTTTTATTTATCAAAGTGTGGATGAAACTATTGCAAATGCTAACGTGAGTGTGTTTCCTAATCCATGCACGCAAGACATTAGTTTAATAATTGATGCAACCGATTTGGGCAATTGCAAGTTTGTATTATATAACGTTTTAGGAAAGGAAATGCTGACTGAAACTATAACCACAAAGCAAAATAAATTGAATGTGTCATTATTGCCACAAGGTATTTATTACTACAAAGTAAATGCTAATAACGCAGTATTATCTGCCGGCTACCTGGTGAAAGAGTAATAAAAATGAATATAGTTTTTTGGTGCAAAAGCGTTCAATTTCTTAAAGTTTTTTAAATTAATAATTTCAAAATCTAACCACCTTATTAGCAATGATGAAAACACTCTCTCTAATTATTGTATGCTTGGTGTGTCTAAATACTACAGCCCAAACCAATGATTCTACCTTCGTTTCTGGCAAGTCCAAACGATTTATGATTGGTTTTAGTTTTTCGCCAGATTATGCCTATCGCACATTGTATAATAAGACTGGTGATGATGATATCGATAACGATATTCAAAATTCTAATGATGTGAATAAAGCACGTTTGGGTTATACAACTGGTTTCGCTTTAGGATATCAGCCATCATCAAAGTGGACATTTGATATTGGGGTCTTTTTTTCTAAAAAGGGTTATACTTATAAACCAAGCAGTTTAGTCTATGGGGATATTATAGATCCGAGAAAAGGATTTATATACGCAACTACCGAAGTGCCCAATTCTATTAGAATTATTTATGGTATAAATTATTTGGATGTGCCTGTGAGGGCTATATATACTTGCTCTAAGGGTAAACTTAAATGGCAAGTAGGAGCAGGTGTCTGCACTAGTTTTAGTCTTTATTCTTCAAATAATTTTATTGCAAATTATCCGACAGAAAAGACGACAAGGCAAAAAAGAAGATATGATAATTATTATGAACCAATAATGGTATCGCCTATTGTAAGTGTTGGTGCTGAATATAAAATATCCAATAAATTTATTTTGCGTGCTGAACCTACATTTAAGTATGCCTTGAATCCTATTTATGAATCGCAACTAGAGACAAGATTGTGGAGCGCGGGGCTTAATCTTAGTTGTTATTACAAGTTTCAATAAGTATACATAAGTGCTTTTTAATGGAAGTAAGCACTAAATAAAGAACAAAAAAAATCCCGCCTAGCGGCAGGATTTTTTTGTTTTTTTAAAACAAGTTTACTATTAGTTCTAATTTATTTTTTTACTGGAGGAGGAGCTACTGTTTTTTTAGCTTCTTCAGCCTTTTTCTTGGCGTCATCTGCTTTCTTTTTAGCATCTGCTTCAGCTTTCTTTTTTGCTTCTTCAGCTTTCATTTTATCAGCATCGCGTTGCTTTTGCAACTCGTCCATCTTTTGCATTCCTTTTGCTTTTGCTTCTTCAGCTTTTTTAACCGCATCGGTTTTAGCATTGTTAGTGGCAGGCAGGGCTGGCTTTGTTTCCAATACTGGCGAGGCGCTGCTATTTGTTTCTATAGCCGGCACCACCACTGGTTTTGGTTTCTTTTTCGCAAATTTTAATTCGTCTATTATGTTTTTACCATCCATTAGTTTTTCTATAGTGAAAAGCACATAACGGATGTCTACACTTATAGTGCGTTGCAATTCTGGCTCAAAGGCTATATCGCCACTCATGGCTTCCCAGTTACCGTCAAATGCTATGCCTATAAGATTGCCATCGCCATCTATTACAGGGCTGCCACTGTTGCCACCTGTTATGTCCAGGTTGCCTATGAAACATGTTACAAGTTCGCCTTGCTTATTGGCATAACGGCCAAAATCTTTTTTCTCTATTAGTTTGGCTAATTTGTCTGGCACCACAAATTCAGGGTTGCTATTGTCGCGCTTTTCCATAATACCTGCAGCAGTAGTGTAGTAGTCATAATGAACAGCATCAGCAGGCTTATAGTCGCCTATGGTGCCATATGTAAGGCGCATGGTGCTGTTGGCATCAGGTGCATATTGCTTGGTAGTATTCATAGCGCGCAGGCCAGCTACAAACTCGCGGTAACCTTTGTTAAACTTGGCTTGTGGGTTTTTAGCACGGAAAGCCATAGCATGCTCATAGGCGCTTTTTGCTGTGGTGTATCCAAGGTCTTTTTGCAATGTTTTCAAGCTTGGTTTGGCAAGCATGGCCAATATTCTTTCTTTGCTTGTAAAGGCTGATGTAGCAAATAGTTTGGCAGCATAAGCTTCTGTTTTTCCTTTGTACTTCTCATCTAAGGTAGTGTGCCATGTTGGGCGCTCTGCGGCCATTATGTTTTTGCGGTAGAGGTTGGTAAGGTTTACAAATACTAACTGGTCAACATCCGCATTGTATTCTTTAAAATGCTCTTCTACGGTGCCTTTTAAAGCTTCTATTGCTGCTGTTCTTTTGGTTTCGTCTTTCTCATTCAAAGCTTGCTCCAAACCACTGCCTACTTCGTAAGCAAAAAACATAAATTCAGCTCCGCCCACGCCTGCAAGGTTGGAGTAAGTGGCAGCCTTTACGCTTGGGTCCCACTCGGTGTGGTATTCTTTTATAAGATTAAGCGAGTTGCCATACATCTGCTTGCGTTCGTCTGTTGCGTTTGCCCACTTGGTAAATTCGCCTTCTATGGCAGCCTTGTCGCTCTTCACATCCAAACGCTTAAGACCACGATTTTGGCCTATGTAATATTTCCAACCGTTAGCAGTGCTTGCATATTTAGCGGCATACATTAGGTCTATGGCTTCGTCTTTGTCCATCAACTCTTTCCACGACTCTAGCTTGGTACCAAGGCACTCTATAAGAATAGGATTGCGCAAGTCCACCGCCTGATTGATGCCAAAGCTGGTAAGGTAGCGCGAAGTGCGACCAGGAAAACCTAATATCATTGCATAGTCACCTTTTTCCACACCATCAATATTTACAGGTAGTGAGTGCTTAGGCTTGTAAGGAATATTTTCGGCACTGTAGGCAGCTGGGTTGTTGTCTTGGTTAGCATATACACGTAGCATACTAAAGTCGCCTGTGTGGCGCGGCCACATCCAGTTGTCAGTGTCGCCACCAAATTTGCCTACGCTTTCAGGCGGGTTGCCCACAAGGCGTATGTCATTAAAGGCTTGGTACACCATTACATAGTATTCATTGCCATAGAAGAATGATTTTACTTCTACTTCGTACTTGCCACCTTCAGCATATTTGGTTTGTAGTTCTTTGTTTTTTGCAGCTATTGCTTTGTCGCGCTCTTCCTCGCTCATTTTATCGTTTACAGTGCTTAGCACTTCTTTGGTTACATCATCTATGCGCACCAAAAACTGAATTTTAAAATTGGGAATTGGCAATTCTTCAGCATGGCTTTTAGCACAAAAGCCATTTACAAGCATGTTGTTTTGCACTGTCGACAATGTTTGAATGGCATCAAAAGCGCAGTGGTGATTGGTAAAAATCAATCCCTGCTCGCTCACAATTTCGCCTGTGCACATGCCACCATTTAGGCGTACTATGGCGTCTTTTAGCGATGCATTGTTAATGCTGTATATTTCTTCGGCTGTAAGATTTAATCCAAGGCCTTTCATTTCAGCCTCGTTCATTCTGTTCAGCAGGCTTATTAGCCACATGCCCTCATTGGCACTTACAAATACCGGCAGGAACAGAGCCAGTATCAGGGTTTGTAATAACTTTTTCATTGTTTGTTTTTGTGAAAAAAAAGTAGAAAAGATGTATTGGTTAATTAAAAAAAAATCCAAATGAATAAGGTTAGCCTTGTATTAATTATTGGTTCTAGGTGTCCATTTTGCACTGGCAATAAAGGCATCTAACTCCTTGTACAATACTAGCAGCGATTTTGGGCCTTTGTAGCGGTTAGCTACAGATTTTAAAGTGCCGTTTTTCAATATGGCGGTGGTAGTGGTGGGCAAGTCGGTTACTTTATCATAGTCATATTTAACGTCCATGCTAAAGTATCCTATGCTATCTGCTACAAATACAATTCTTTGAAGAGCGGCAGCATCCATTTGCGATTGGTAAAAGCCTATCATATCAGTAAAATTTTTACCTTCAAATTGAGCTTTTCCGCTTTGGTGCACTGTAAGGTTAAATACTGGGCACATGCCAAAACATGGTGTGCGCTGGTAGGTGATTAATACACTGTCGGCTGCCGGCTTTGGTGTTTCCACCACTTGCGGAGTGGGTGGCGGGGTAGCCACTGCCACATTTTCTTTTTTTGATTTGCATGCTGCTAAAGCGCATACAATAAGGGCACTGGCTAATATATATTTCATAGGGTAAGAGGCGGTAATAACAATCGAGCCAAATCTAATAGCTAAAAACTATTTGCAAAAGGGTAAAAAAACGGAAAGGCTTCTTCCGCAAGGAAAAAGCCTTTCAATACATTTTCAAATACCAATTAGTCCACTTTGAACCACTCGGCTATCTTATCGTTATGTACAATTTCTTCTTTGAAGGTATACGCTCCGCTCTTAGCAGATTTCACCATCTTAATTACCTTAGTGTGGTTTTTACCACCACCGGTTTGCAGGGTTGCTACAACTTTCTTTGCCATGGTTGTTCAGTAATATTATTTGATTTCTTTATGCACAGTCATGCGTCTAAGAATTGGATTGAATTTCTTCTTCTCCAAACGCTCTGGTGTGTTTTTACGATTTTTTGTGGTTATGTAGCGGCTAGTGCCTGGTAATCCAGACACTTTATGCTCGGTGCATTCCATTATCACCTGTACTCTGTTTCCTTTCTTTGCCATTGTCTTTGTTTATAAAAAAACGGGCCGCGAATGTAAGCAGTGTTCTTCATAAGGACAAAGTTTTTTTTAACTAAGTGCTAAAATACTTGCTTTTTATTGGCCTCTTGTTCGTAGTTAAGTGCCTTGGGCTGTGTGTTTCAGGCGTTTTTGGGTGTGTGCCTAAAAAGTGTAAAATGTATTTTATTTTATTTCAAATTGGATTTGTACCTGGGCTGTAATGAGCACAGTCATATCACTTCCGTTATGGTTTGCCTCAAAATCCATTGCCATTAAGGCATATTCTGTATTAAAATTATTCTGCGCTTCCTCTATATAAATGGCCTTGCCAAGCGTAACTCCAAGGCTTTTGGCCATGCGTTCGGCTTTGCTTTTGGCATCTATTATGGCCTCGTCTAGCATTTGGGCGGTAAGCAATTTGCGTTTTTCTATGCTTATTTCGGCTGAGCCAAATTCCAGGCTTACACTAAAGTTATCGTTGCATTCGGCCATAGCTTTTATTTGTACAGCTTCAAATTCGGCTTTACTATTGAATTTTACCTGAAAAGGGCCCGGGTAATTGCCGCTTTGGATGGTTAAATAGTTTGGATTTACCAGGCCGTTTTTCACACCTATTCGCTC
Organism: Flavobacteriales bacterium; assembly: GCA_031418455.1. Lineage (GTDB taxonomy): Bacteria > Bacteroidota > Bacteroidia > Flavobacteriales_D > Sanyastnellaceae > JANNVZ01. The sequence goes on from JANOXJ010000126.1 coordinate 35,161, forward strand.
CATTATTTCCAGCTGCTTTTTCTGAAAGTACTTATAGTCATACTCTCTGCCATCAGCATACTCTGCAGCTAGGTCGTATATACTTAGCCAGCCGTATATTACATCGGCTTGGGCTTGGGTGCTGGCATTGCCTGTTACCGATAGGCGAGGTGTAGGGTTTATTCCCATTCCTTGTGCTATACTGCTTAATTGCACCAGACAAAGGGCTATTATTAGAGAGAATTGTTTCATGTAGTGGTTTTTTTTTAGTCTTTTACCGAATTGGCCGTAAATCTAGCGCCTTGCTGCCTTGCCAGGCATACAATTACGCGGTTAAATAATGGATGGCCGCTTCATAATCCGGCTCGCTGCTTATATCTTGCACTTGTTCTGTATGTAAAACGTTTTGGGCGCTGTCTATAACCACCACAGCACGGCTCATGAGCCCTGCAAGTACTGAACCTGAGGTAATATCTACCCCATAGGCTTCGCTAAATGAGTTGTCCTTGTATTGTGAGGCGCACACCACATCGGCTATGCCCTCAGCTCCGCAAAATCTGCGGTGTGCAAAGGGTAAATCTTTGGATACGCATATAACCACCGTGTTGGGTAAGGCAGAGGCTAATTGGTTAAATCTGCGCACACTGGTAGCGCAGGTACCTGTATCTATACTTGGAAAAATGTTGAGCACTATTTGTTTTCCTTCAAAATCACCAAGTGATACATCGGTTAAATCCGTTTTAGTAAGCTTAAAATCGGGGGCTTTGCTGCCTATGGCCGGCAAAAATCCTGCGAGTGTGATGGTATTTCCTTTGTGTGTAACTGAGGGCATTGATGATGTATTTGATTTAATGTTATTTTCGTTTGCAAAATTACTTTATGAAACGATGGTATTTATTTTTAGTCATGCTCTTTTTTTCAATTCATTGCATGGCTCAAACTTCTTTAACGCTAACGGGTGACTTGTCTTTTTTGCTTACAGAACCAAGACGGTCCGAATTGCGACCTTATGGAATAGGGGGTATGATTAAAATCGAATGGGTGAATGACAATGGAGGAATTCGGTATTTAGAATTTGGCGCTGATCAATTTAATAGAAGTGCAACTTTTGAAGGTCCGAACTATACGCAAATTAAGTTTTATGAAGACATAATAGTGCGAATACAACGAGGATATAGAACCTTCATAGGCGGCAACAATAATGGTATGTACACAGATTTTGGTTTTGGTTTAGTCTTGAATAAAACGGACGGCTACAACAAATCTGATGGAGATTTCCATTTGGGTGCTGGCATTTCCGGAGGTTTTGGCTACTGCAAAAGTATTTTTTCCATGGGTATGCAGCTCCATCTTTTAGGCACTAGGTCTGGCGGGCTTTATGCATAACCCGGTTTTAATCTAGGATTTCGGATTGAAGGTGCTAATAAATAAAATCTGAAATAAAATTACTCCCACTTCAGGTGTTTCACAGAACGGCCTTCATCTCTTATTTCTTTCAGGGCCGCTATTCCCACTTTTATATGCGCATCTACAAAATTGGTTGTTATTTTTAAGTCGCTTTCAGAGGTTTTTACTCCCTGCGGTATCATAGGTTGGTCGCTCACAAGTAGCAAAGCTCCTGTGGGTATTTTATTAGAAAAGCCTACTGAAAACAATGTGGCTGTTTCCATGTCTATGGCCATGGCCCTAATTTTTCTCAAGTAATCTTTAAAAGCCTGGTCATGCTCCCACACCCTTCGGTTGGTGGTGTACACAGTGCCTGTCCAATAGTCGTGGCCATGGTCGCGAATGGTAGATGATACTGCTCGCTGTAAGGTAAATGCAGGCAAGGCAGGCACTTCTGGCGGAAAGTAGTCGTTGCTGGTACCCTCGCCACGTATGGCAGCTATGGGCAATACAAAATCGCCCAATTGATTTCTTTTTTTAAGACCGCCACATTTGCCTAAAAACAATACTGCCTTGGGGCTAACTGCCGTAAGCAAATCCATAATGGTGGCCGCATTAGCACTACCCATGCTAAAGTTTATAATAGTTATTCCATCAGCTGTGGCGGTGCTCATGGCTTTTTCTTTGCCTATTATTTCTACATCGTGCCATTCGGCAAATTTTTGCACATAGCCGTCAAAGTTGGTGAGCAATATGTATTCGCCAAAACCTTCGAGCGGAGTGCCGGTGTATCGTGGCAACCAATTTTTTACTATTTCTTCTTTCGATTCCATATTTTTTAATTTTCTTCTGCGTAATTCGCAGCTTGATTTATTTTACACGGTTTCAAAGATGATGAAATCTGCTGTATTAACAATGATGCATCCACTTAATTTTCCAACATATGATTTTAAAATGCGCACGCACCAGGGTGCACAGCAGGTGTGGGATATGGTGCGCAAACGCTGGTTAGTACTAACACCCGAGGAATGGGTGCGGCAGCATTTAATTCATTATTTGCATTTTGAAAAACAAGTGCCATTAACCCTAATGGGTGTAGAAAAAAAGCTTGTAGTGCATGGTATGACAAAGCGCACCGATGTGGTAGTGTATAACAAAAGTGGCCAGCCCATACTAATATGTGAATGCAAGGAGCAAGGTGTAAAGCTTGCTCAAAACACTATGGACCAGGCTGCCCGATATAATATAGCGCTGCAAGTGCCGCTCTTACTTATAACCAATGGTATGCAGCATTTTTGTGCCCGCATTGATTTTGAAAATAAGTCTTCAGCCTTTTTAAACCATATTCCGGATTTTGAGCAAATGAGTTTGATGTAACTGTAATGGCTCATTGTGAGTGCAAATAAGGTGGTAATGCATTGTTTTCCATGTGAGTAGCATGCTGAAAAAAAATCAGGAATTTATTTAACAGTTAAAGCATCTTTGCCCTCCTTATTTTAATAAATAATTATGATCATAGAATTAGAAAAAATACTTTCAGTATCAGGCAAACCAGGCATTTTTAAAGTGCTAAGCAGCGGTAAAAGTGCTGTAGTGGTGGAGTCATTGGTAGATGGTAAAAGACTGGCCATTACCCCAACTCAAAAAATAAGTTCGCTTAGCGACATAAGCATGTTTACCACAGAAGATGATGTGCCATTGCGCGAGGTGTTGCTAAAGGCAAAAGATGCATTTGAGGCTGGGCCTGCGCCAGACACTAAGGGTGATAGCAAAGTACTACGCTCTACTATGAAAAAAATATTGCCCAATTATGATGCAGAGCGTGTGTATGATTCTGATATAAAAAAATTACTTACATGGTACAACATTTTGCAATCTAAAGACATGTTAGAATTTGCAGCAGCTGCCACAGAAGAGAGCGAAGAGTCTGAAACAAAATCAGCTGAATAATATTTTTCGTATTTGTAATTTATAAAAATAAAAGGCCGCCTCATTTTATGAGGCGGCCTTTTTTATTTTTATTCTTAATAATGAGATTAGAATCTGGCTCTAAGAGTCACCATTAAATTGCGTCCTGCACCACTTGTGCCCGATGCAAATACGCGGTAGTGATGGTTCAATAGATTTTCACACGCTACCTGAACCTGCACATAATTATTAATTTGATACTGTGTTCTTATATTGAGTGTATACCAAGCTGGCATACCATCAGCCGTGGCATATATTTCATTGTCTTCCGCATTTAGTCTATAGTCTTTTAAACGTTTCCAGCCATTGTACATGGTATAAAATTCACCGCGAAATTTGTTCAGCTGAAGATTTAAACCAGTGCGGCCAAATACAGGTGGTATATGGTCAAGTGGTTTGTCGCCATCAGTTGTTTCTATGCGGCCGTAGGTATAGTTTATTGCTGATGAAATACTGAAAAAGTCGTTCACCTTAGCATCCATCTGCCCACTGAAACCATAGATAAATGCTTTGTCTTTATTTACATTGGTAACCACACCTGCCAGTATAGTATCGTAAGGCAAACCTTGTGAATTATCTAATTCTGCCGCGTCTACGGCTATCATATTATTAAGCATAGAATAGTAGCCCGTTGTTTGAATGCTTACTTTTTTATTTATGGTCTTGTCCACACGCAAACTAAAGTTGGTACTTGTTTCAGGTTTCAAATTTGGATTCGGAATTAGAATAGCGCCAGAAGGTTGTTCAAACAGTTTGCCTGCATCATCTACATTAGGAGCTCTAAAGCCTGTGGAAACAAGCGCAGCTATGTCCCACTGGTGGCCTGGTTTAAATACTAACCCCAAGCTTCCGGTTACATTGGAATTGTTTTGCTTAAAAGTTTGGTTATTTAAGAAGTAATAGTCAATGGTATCGCCCTGGTTTACTACACCTATTTTAAAGTTGGTAGAGTCTATAGTAGACTCTAGCATAATGGTGCTAAAACGCGCCCCTGCATTTAACACCAATTTCTCACTTATCTCCCACGAGTCTGTAGCGTACAGCGCAAATGAATTCATAGTGCTACCACCATCAGGATATCGGGTGTTTTGAAATGCTACTGCTCCTGTATTCACATTGGTTTTAGAAGCGGTGCTTTGCACATCATTACTGGTTAGCTCTACACCATATCTAAATTCATTCTCTTTAAATTGTTTTTGAAAATCTGCATTGAGCGATAAGACAGTTACATTTTCTATTCTGTCAGATTGGTTGGCGGCATTAAATCCGCGGTTGTGTCTGCTTTCTTCTATGCCTTGGTAGGCAAGTATTATTTTGGCATTGTCATAGGCCTTGTTTTTATTATTTAGCATTAAGTTATAACTCGTAAGCAAGCGCGTTTGGGGACCATAGTGCCATACGGCCTGCGAAGGAGCGTTTATAGTGCCTTCAGACAGGCGGTCGTAACGCGGCACATCTGTACTGCTGCTGTATTGAATGTTTAGCTGGTGCTGCACATTGGCATTTTGCTTAAAACTAAATTTTTGTAAAACGTCATACTGTTTGTAAGCAGTACCAACTTGTATGTTGGGGTTGTCATTTCTTATTATACTGTCTTTGCCTGCTATACGGTCTACATAAAAATATCTGCGGCCAAAGCTGTCGTAGTTAGGAGCGCGCAAGTCGCCCGCACGCAAATCATCAAAGGCTGAATATGTAACACTTGTAAGCGATGAAAATTTTTGACCGCCCATATTGAAATCTAAATGCCCGCTGTATTCATGATTGGCAGTGGCTGTTCTAACGTAGGCATTTCCTTTTGTAAGTAGCTTATCGGTAGAGCTGTATTCCGGATTGCGTGTATAAAAATGCATTACACCACCAAGCGCATCGCTGCCATATACAACGCTTCCCGGTCCGTAGGCTATTTCTATGCGGTCCATAATGCTGTTATCTAGTGTAATAATATTTTGCAAGTGGCCACCGCGATAGATAGCATTGTTAAGCCTTACTCCATCCACCACCATAAGCACCTTGTTGGCTTCCATGCCCCGTATTATGGGACTGCCACCGCCTTGCTGGCTTTTTTGTACCATTACGTTGCCGCTTTGTTGTAATACATCAGCCGTGGTTTGCTGATTCATAAAGCGCAAATCGTTTTTATTAATTACTTGAATTTGCTGCGCTACATCTTCTTTTTTCTCCTCAAATCTTGAGGCGCTCACCACTACTTCCTCTGTAAAAATGCTAGTCTGAAATAAAAGCACTTCGCTCTCCATAGCCTTTATTTGGTTAAAACTAAACGTGGTAGATTCATATCCGGTTAAATAAAAATTGATGATTTCTTTGCCCTGAAATGCTGTTATATCAGCCTTGCCAAATGCATCGGTTGTTACAGGCTTTATGTCCTTGCTTTCTACTACCACCCCAGCTAGTGGCTCCAGTGTAACTAAATCCTTCACAATTACCACTTGCGAATGTGCCTGCAGCGCAAAAAAACATACAACAATGAATACATAAAATTGCTTCATAAATATTTTTTATAAGGGTTACAAACTAATTAAAAAATGCTGTAGCATTCAACTAGCGCTGGTTTAAGGCTTTAAAAAAAAATACGAGTATAGACCTTTTTTAAAGGTTGTCACCTGGGGCTAACAAATACATATAATAGAAAAGCACAGCCCACTATGCCAAATACCATCATTGATATAAGTAAAGTATCCAATGCAAATCCTGTGGGTGGAGTTTTTTTTCTTTTCACTTTTTGTATTTGTAGTCTCTGAAAAAAAAATGCTTTCAGAAGTGAAAAGAGTCTACCAAAAATGTTGCCTAAATGTGAAAATGAGACTGTTTGCGCGATAAAAAGATGATTACGGAAGGCTAATCTATTGATTATAAATTGAAAAATAAAGTGAAAATTTATTTAGCCAATTTCTGTGCATTGCGAATGCTTTGTAAGTTTTCGTGCAGCTTCACCATTCTGTGCCTTCTGTTATATTCTGTATGGTATTGGTGAGCACTAATAAATTCTATTTGAACCTTGTCCCATTCGCTCTTGAATTTCATTTGCCCGCATGATACCAGTTCTTCAAACAATAAATCTGATATTACATTAAAATCATCGCGACCGAGATAGTCTAAATCTGCATCACACAGAATTTTTTCTAAATTATTTCCCGGCTTTTGTGGAATAGATGTAGCCATGATGCAAGAAGCTATCCGTTCTTTTTCTTCCAAAGGAAAATCATAGTTGGATACTACACGATTGAAAAAATGTACACTCGCTTGCTCATGGTTAGTGCGTTGGAATAAGTAGCCTGTGTCGTGGAAAAGAGCCGCTATTTTGAGCACATTCATTTCATCATCGTACAAGCCCTCGGCCTGTGCAATACAAACGGATGTTTCAATAACGTCAAGCGTGTGTCTTAGTGTATGGTATTTGTACGATGGATTTAGCTCATGCAAGAGTTTGTTGCAAATGTCATCTAGAACATCATCGTAAAAATTGAGTATGCGATTCATTTTTGGCTTTATCCTCATTTCGCCTTTCGTAGGTTTATTCTTAGTTGTACGATTGGCTAAAAAATTCGTTGCTCTATTGTCTTCTTTTTAATTAGAGAAAACTCAAGCAAACCCTGACATTCAATAAGAGTGCCACATTCAATAATGCTAGCGAAAGTAGCTTGCATATTTAAAATTGGCGGTATGGGAATACCCAAAAAATATTAAAATGGCTTTCTGAAAGCGATTGAGTAGGCTTTCTAAGCACTAAAAATTGTTTACATGTCCAGCAGTGCGTATTATTTCTGACCAAAGAGAGGAGGAAACCCAAAAAATATTTCTGTTAAAAACTATACAGAGTGCTGAAATGAAGAAAATTGGTTTATATTTGCTAAGCATTCTAAAAATTAATATTTTTTTTGGATGCAGCACAATAAACAAATTTAAGTTGCGTTTTCTACACTCGCAACCCATAACATAAAAACGCATACACTTATAAGGATACTTTACTCTTAGTTCTTTTTTACAAATTAAACAGAACCCTAAAGGAGGAAGTAATCATGTGCGTAAATTCAATGACCGACCGTCAATTAGTGACGGCTTACATTCACAAACACAATGACGAAGCTTTTCAAGAGTTGCTTATGCGACACAAAAGCCGTGTGTTTTCAAAAATTATGATGTATGTGAAAAACCGCGCAATTGCCGAGGATATTTTCCAGGATGCATTTGTGAGGGCCATACAGGCTCTTAAAGAAGGCCAGTACTACGAAGATGGTAAGTTTGGTGCCTGGATTATGCGCATAGCTAACAACCTGTGTATAGACTACTTTAGAGTAAAGAAGAAAATGCCAATGACACGTGGCAATGACGACTACGATCCATTTGATTATATCAGCAGTGGTGAGGCTAACATGGAGGATAAACAACGCAACAAAGAAATATTGGGCGATGTAAAGCGACTTCTGACCATGCTACCACAGGAGCAAAAGGAGGTAGTAATGATGCGCCTTTATTACGATATGAGTTTTAAAGAAATATCGGAACAGCTGGACATTAGCATCAATACTGCACTGGGCAGAATGCGCTATGCCCTCATTAATCTTAGAAAAATGATGGAAACGCACAATATGGAAATGAATTTGTCCTAAGTAATGGACGAATAGACAAATAGGTGTAAGCGAGTATTCGTTTTGGTTTGAAAAGCCCCGGCCGGTATGCCGGGGCTTTCTTTTTTATCCCAGTTTAAGCAATAGAAGGCTCGCTAAGAGCCGAACTATTGATTTAGCTGGGGTTATCCCGATTTAGCAGCCTGTTTTAATCGCTTGTAAAGGCGATGAAATACAGATGCTTAATCGTTTGCTCATTTCTAATGAGCAATATGGGTTTATATAAATTGGCTTGATGCTATTTTATTGAATCAAAAAAATATGCGCATACACAATAAGCCGAAATGATTTTGGTTATACCATTCAAATAACTTAAAACCGCTATTTGCCCATGGTAAATTTTACACTTGACAATTTGATTTTATTCACCCTAAAAGAAGAAAAGATGATTAAAAACTTCCTTTCTGAAGAAGAAACCGAAACACATGAGCCAAGCAAGGCTAGTGTGAAAAACATTTTGGACTACAATAAAGCCCTGAGTGTGCGTAAAAGTAAAAAAATGAAACATTTCAAACTCGTTTTGAATTAATTCAATTCTTTATTTTTAAAAAACGACTTACAAGGCCTGCTATACCAAGCAGGCCTTGTTTTTTTATGACACTGCACTGAGTTTATTTTTTATATAATGGCATCTGCAGCAGCCTCGTTTTGAATACCTAGCATGGTTGGTTTTAGTGCTGAGGTTGAAGGCTTTTGGACTTAATTTGCCAAAAAAAAATTATTAGCGCTATGAAAAGGATACTTACCATCTGTCTTGTTTTGGCTTTTTTGCACCATGCAAATGCCCAAAGCAGAGACAAGGAAATTCAAATTCGTGTGGGTTATGGCTTATCAGCTTATGCTTTAGATGTAGATTATAGCTATAAAAACGGAGGTTTTAGTTACACATCGGTAAGCAAAGACAGTGCGGTTACCAGCCAGGTGCCAATAGAGTTGCGCTATGAGCTGCATCCTCGTTTCAACTTTGGCATAGACATGCGTTTTGGCAAATACCTATACAACCCTAATGAAAATAACACCGGCAAAAGCAATAAATTTAGCAGTGTAGGAATAGGTCTGGAGGGGGTAATAGTAAATAAGACTAACTTTAGATGGTATGCTGGTATGGTACTTAGCACCAATAAATTGCACATAGAAGAAAACCAAACCGATAGTAATGGCAGCTACAATCAAACTATGGACTGGAAGGGTGGAGGTGCCACCATATACAGCGGTGTTATGTGGTACATAGGCGATGGGCCTTTGGCATTAAATTTTAACCTAGCGCGCGATGGCCGCAGCTTTGACTTAAAGGAAGTGTGGCACAATGGCTCCAGCCAGGACTTATCTAACATTACAGGTAAACTAAATGTAACTGGTGTTAGTTTTTGTATTGGCGCAGTATTGCGATTAAAACAAAAATAGATTGGTGGTTGTTAAGTGGTATTTTTTCTTAAATTGAATTATGAATTTACTTAGAATAGGTATAGTGTGCTACCCAACTTTTGGTGGTAGTGGTGTAGTGGCTACGGAATTGGGTAAGGCTCTGGCAGAAAAGGGACACCTTATTCATTTTATAACATATAGTCAGCCGGTGAGGCTTGGCTCTGTAAAGAAAAATATTAGGTATCACGAGGTAAACGTGAGCGATTATCCTCTTTTTCTTTATCCGCCATATGAAACTGTGCTGGCCAGCAAGATGGTGGATGTAGCCAAGTACGAAAAGTTAGATTTGCTGCATGTACACTATGCTATACCACACGCATCGGCTGCAATTACGGCCAAGCAAGTGCTTGCAGAAGAAGGTATTCATGTGCCTGTTATAACTACTCTGCACGGCACGGACATAACTTTGTTGGGCAAGGATGCTTCTTTTGAACCTGTAATTTCTTTTGCTATAAATAAAAGCGATGCAGTAACTGCTGTGAGCAATAGTCTGAAAAACGATACCTATAAACTATTTGGCATAAATCGCGATATAGAGGTGATTCCAAACTTTATTAATTTAGAAAAGTTGGAGCCCCAAACCAATTTGGATCTAAGAAGGGAGTATGCTAATGATGATGAGAAAATAGTGGTTCACATATCTAACTTCAGACCAGTGAAGCGCATAGTGGATGTGGTAAATGCATTTGCATTAATGCATAAAACTATAAAATCTAAATTGATATTGGTGGGCGATGGGCCTGACCGCACTAAGGCAGAGCAAATGAGTCGCGATTTGGATTTATGCGATTACATATTATTTACCGGCAACGTGAAAAATCCGACAGACATTCTAAAAATTGCAGACGTGTTTTTATTGCCATCAGAATCAGAAAGTTTTGGATTGGCTGCGCTGGAAGCAATGGCCTGCGGTGTGCCTGTAATAAGCACTAATACTGGTGGCTTGCCAGAAGTAAACAGGCATGGTGTAACCGGCATGATGAGCGATGTAGGAGATGTAGAGGATATGGCCAAAAATTTATCTTTCCTGCTTAGTGATGAAACTCGCTTAAATAAGTTTAGAAAAAATTCTTTGGCCAGAGCAGCAGATTTTAGCCTGGATAAAATATTACCGCAATACGAAAGTCTTTATAACTCTGTGATGGCAGCAGTATGAATCAAACAGAACCAAAATTTATAGGCAAACGCATAGCAGTGGTGCGCAACCGCGAACAGCTTCAGGTAACCATAGGGCAGCAGATAGAACGCTGGCAAGAAGCCGCTCTTATAGCTTGGCTTGCCGCCTGGACATTTGTAGGCGGAGTTTTTTTATATTACACTTTTGCCTCTACTGACTTTGGCCAGCGTATGTTTTTTGCACTATTAAGTGCTGTATGGATGTACTTTTTTGTACGCATATTAAAGGTGTTCTTTTGGCGCAAAAGAGGCAAGGAGATACTTACGTTTAAGTCCGGAAAATTGTACTTGCAAAATGCCATAGGTAAGCGCGGCCGCATAGAGGAGTTCGCATACCACAATATATTTAAACTGGGTTTGGTAAAAAATGAACCTACTAATTTCTTTGCCTTTCTTGACGATAGCTTTTGGATAATAGGTGGCGATAGGGTAGGATTTAACTATAATGGTTCAAAAATCAGGTTGGGAAAACAACTTAATGTGCGCGATGCTGAGTTGCTCGTGCGCGTAATGGAGTCTGCCATTAAAGAGTACAAATTAAAGAATGTTGGCAGTAGTTGATAGTAATCCTTGGTTGGGAAAAAAACTATATGAATTCCACAAAATATTCTAAAGCCAGCTCGTAACCCATAAGACCGAAACCACTCATAATGCCAGCGCAATTCTTAGCTGTGAGGGAAGTGTGTCTAATTTCCTCGCGAGCATAAAGGTTAGAAATATGCACTTCCACTACTTTGGTTTTTATAGCAGCTATAGCATCGCTTATAGCAATGCTTGTGTGACTATAACCACCAGGATTCATAATTATACCATCATAAGCAAATCCTACTTCGTGCAGCTTGTTTATTAGCTCGCCCTCTACATTGCTTTGGTAATAGTCTAGTTGAATATCATGATACGTTTTGCGAAGCACGCTAAAGTATACCGCAAAATCCTGATGTCCGTAAATCTCCGGTTCGCGTTTGCCAATAAGATTTAAGTTAGGTCCGTTTATAATTATTATTCGCTTGTTCATTGTATTAATTCTCGCGAAGCGTTTCCTGGCGCCAAATCGTTTCTGTTATGCTGCGTTCGTTTTTGAAAAAGTAAATGCCTGTTTTAGATACCACTTTTTTATAAACGTCTACTTTGTTTCCAATTTTTACTATGCGTTCAGTTACTTTTTTATTACCAAGTTCATATGAGTTTTCGGTAACACCTTCAGGCAATTTTTCTGTGCCTGGTTTTACAGGATACAACGACTCGTCTTTTTGTTGGCCCTTGTCTTTCTTTATCAATTCCATTCTCTCTTCATGGCGCTTATTGGCCATGTCAAGTTCAGTTTGGGCTTGTTCCAATACTATTAATTCTTTGGAGTCTTTTATGGTTTTAGCATTGCGCTCTGCCAGGTCATTACCTTCTCCCACATTTTTATAGGTTTCAGATTTTTTGTCTATAGCGCTTTGTGCTGTAACTATGCGCTCGTCTGAGGCAGTTACTATATCCTTGTTTTTAGCAGCAGTTTCGCTCATTTTCTTTTCTAATTGCTGCTCTCTTTCCACACGTTTTTCTTCTCCAGCAAAGGTCATGGCAGCATTTTTTTCCATGGTTTCTTCTACCTTCATATTGTTGTTGGCTATTCTTTCATTGCCAGCTTTTATAAAGTCGGTTTGCTGCTCTTGTTCCTTTTCCTTTTTAGCCTGTGTGTCTTCTACGCGTGCTTTTCTATAGCGGTCGTTTTGAGGCAACGAGTTGGCTTGTTCTTCTTTATTATCTATTGCTTGCACGGCATCGGCCTGGCGTATGGTGCTGCGTTTCACATAAGCTTCAGTGTTTTTGTTGGCTTCTTCTTTCTTAGCCTCGGTATCACTTATTCTTAGCTTGTTCACATTGGTGCCATTGGATTCTATTTCTTCTTTAGCCTTTAATTTTTCATTATTGCTGGTTTCGTTGCCATTTATAGCACCCTTTTGCTTCGTTCTATTTTGCTCTTTGGATATGCTATCGTTTTTTGCAATTATTTTTATGTCGTTGTAGCGACTTTGCTGCTCGGTTTTCAGAGCATCTTGATAGAAATTTTCTACTGCTATTTCGGCTTGTTCATCAGCATTCGATTCCCATTTGCGTTCTCTTTTTTGCTCTATCAGTGCTTCTTGCTCTGCTATACGCTGGTCTTGCAGTTCTGCTGCTCTGCGCTCTCTGTCTTCTTTTTCCTTAAGCTGCATAGCTGTCTTATCCATAGCAGCGCCTTGGTTGGCAGCAGCACGGGCGTTGCGCAAGCTATCTTCTTCTGCTTTGCGTCTAGCTTTTTCTGCAGCATCGTTATCCTCTTCCATAAGCAGGTCTATGCGCTGCAAGCGTTGTTTAGGATACTGTGCATCTGCTTTAAAAGCTAAAGCAGCTTTGTATTCTTCTTTAGCTTTTTTAAATTCCTTGCTATCAAAAAACGCATCGGCAGAGGCTATGTGTTCGTTGTATTCTTTTTCAAGGCGAGCCTTCTCATCATCGGCCGCTGCATTTGCATTGTTTTCATCGGCTTTCTTTTTTCTGTCGGCTATTAGCTTTTCTATTTCCGGTATCTTTTTCTGTGGGAGTGCTTCTTCCGGTTTTATGTTGCCTGCGTCTTTATAGGCTTTTAGGGCTTGCTCTAGTTTATCATCGGCCATGGCTTGCTCACCGGCTAGTATTTTAGCTTGATACTCGGCCTCGCGTTTTTGTTTGCCTGCCTCATCAGACAGCATATCATCCAGTGCGCGCTGTGCTTTTAGTATTTGGTCTTTTGGGTAGCTCTCAGCAGGCAGTAGGCTAGAGGCTTCGCGGTAGTTCTCTATACTTACTGCATAATCTTTGTTTTGAAACTTAGCGTCTGCATTGGCTATTATTTTATCGTACTCAGCTCGCTTTGCTCCATTTTTTTCTGCATCTGCTATTTGAGCCAGTTTGTCTTTGGGGTATTGCTCGCTAGGCTTTAACTTACTAGCATCGGTAAATAGTTTTTTGGCGTCAGCATAATTTGCTTTTTTATATGCGGCATCGCCATCGTCTATCATTTTTTGATATTTGGCTTCTGCATCTTTGTTGGCATTTTCCTCATCTAATTTTTTCTTGGCTTCTACCAGTTTGCTTTTAGCCGGTTCTTTGTCCTTTATTACGGTAAGTGCTTCAGTATATTTATCTACAGCATCACTATACTTTTTCTCGGTCATTTTTTGGTCGCCCTGTTTTACAAGGTCGTCAAATTTGCCTTGCAATTTGCCTATGTTTTTTGCCAAATCTTCTAGTCGCTTTTTCTCAGCGGCTATTACGTCTATGCGTTTTTCTGTATATTCAAAGTCAAATTCAATGGAGTTGGTTTGGGAGTCGAAGTAAGCTTTGGCCATTGGCTCTTTTAGCAGGTCCACATTAAAACCTTCTGGTACTTTAAATAGCTCGCCATCTATGTTGGATTCAAAGCCACCAAGGCGGTCTTCCGCAGGAATGTTGCGTGTGTCTATGCGAATAATTTTGGTAGAGTACTCTGGCTTGGTAAATTTGAAATCGTAGGTAAATCCTAGGGGTAAGTTAAACTCATACTTGCCTGTGGTGCCGGCATCGTAGGTGTCAAACATGGAACCATCTTTATATACCTGTATGGTTATGCCATCAAGCTTCTTCTTGGTATCGCTTTCTTTAAGCTGACCAAATACTTTTATCTCTTCGTTTTGGGCAAAAGAGTTAAATGCAAGTAGGGCAAAGGCCAGGCTCAATAAGTATTTGAAATAGGGCGTTATCATTCCTTGTGGTTTCGGGTGCTATGCTTGTTCTTTTTTTTTACTATAGAAAAAAATAAACTGTGTGCTTGTTATTTAAAAAATTCTTCCTTGCAGGGTCGTTTCTTTTTTATGGTGCACTTACTCATCAACTAATACTTAACGTAAATGTAGCAAAAATGTTTTAAATCAGCATGTTTCATTATTTTTTTTTTAGTTATAATGCATGGTTACTGAGGGTCGCGGCCGGTTACTCGTTTCCACTCATTAGCAGTTAAATCACGCACTTTGGAGCCATTGTCAGGGTGCACTTCCGAATAGTAGGTGGCATAAGAGAAGGCCGCCTTCATGTAAGTATGGTAATCTCCGCCCGCGCGCACTGTAATTTCAGTAATGGTAGCATTGCCTTTTTTGTAGGTCTGCTCGTTCACGATGTCAATGGTCGATACTTCTACTTCTTCCTTCTTTGTTTTTTCGTCTTGCAAGTTTCTGTTTCTTGTATCAATTATGTCTCCCGCACCTTGTGCTCTTCTTCTGTGCAAATCCTTGTCTTTGCTGCGTTTTTCTTCTACTTCGGCTAATTTGCGTTGTATGTATTTGTCATACTTGCTTAGTTCCCTTTGCTTGTATTGCTTGGTCTCTACTGTTCTTACCTTAGGCTGCGTGTCCACCACATCATCTGTTTTTGCGGCCATCATTAGCAAACATTCGTCTATTTTCTTGGGTGGGTATGTTTCCTCGGCATATAAGTCGGCCGCTTGCTGGTAGGAGTCTATTGCGTTTTGGTAATCGCGGTTTTTAAACTTGTTGTCGCCATCGGCCACCAGCTCATCATATCGCTGACGTTTCAATGCCTCTGCAGCCACAGAATCCATTTTACCTGTAGCGTTTATTATTTGGTCTTTTGGGTAGCCCTCGTCAGGCAAAATAGCCAATGCTTGATTGTACAGGTCTATACTTTCCTGCCACTTTTCGGTGTTGAATTTGCCATCGGCCTTTGCTATTACCTTGTCGTACTCCTCGCGTTTACGCTTTAGTTCAGCAAGGCCTGCCTCTGCTATTTTTATTTGTTCTTTGGGATATGTTTCCTTTGGCAAAATTTCTAGTGCCGATTTATATGAGGCAATACTTTTTTCGAATTCGGTAGAGTTAAGTTCTGCATCTGCTTGAGTAATAAGGGCATCATATTGTTCCTTTTTCAACTTTTCAGCAGCAGCCACGCCCATTTTATCCATGGCCTTTTTTATCTGGTCTTTAGGATGTTTTTCGTCAGGCAATATTTGCAAGGCTGCATTGTAAGTGTCCACACACTGCTCATAGCTGCCACCATTAAATTGTCCATCGGCCTCGGCCACCAATGCATCATACTGTGCACGCAGTTTCTTTTCATCACGTTTGGCAATGCCTAATTGTGCTTTTTTTATTTGTTCCGGAGGATATTTTTCAGAGGGCAACAGCGCGAGTGCCTCGTTGTATTTGGTAATGCTTTCTTCAAAATTTTCCGACTTCAGTTTGCCATCGGCTTCTGCCACAAGGGCATCAAACTCGCCACGCAGTTTCTTCTCATCGCGTTTGGTAATGCCCAACTTGGCTTTATCTATTTGTTCCTGCGGATATTTTTCTGAAGGCAAAAGTGCTAGTGCTTCATTGTATTTGGTAATGCTCTCTTCAAAATTATCTGATTTGAATTTGCCATCGGCTACAGCAACAATTGCATCGAACTCGCCACGCAATTTCTTTTCATCACGTTTGGTAATGCCCAACTTGGCTTTTTCTATTTGGTCTTTTGGGTATGCTTCCTTAGGCAATACAGCAAGTGCCTCGTTGTACTTGGTTATACTTTCTTCGAAGTTGTCGGTTTTGAATTTTGCATCGGCTTCTTTTACAATTGCGTCAAACTGTGCACGTATCTTTTTTTCATCGCGCTTTAGTATTCCTTCTTGCGCATTTTTTATTTGGTCATTAGGATATTTTTCTGAGGGCAACAGGGCACTTGCCGATTCATATATCGGAATGCTTTCCTCATAATTCTCTGACTTAAATTTTGCATCAGCCTTAGCCACTAAATCGTCATACGCTTTTTGATTTTCCTTTTTCAGTTTTTCTGCCTGCAATTTGTTGGAGAGGGCTATTTGGTCTTTAGGATATTGCTCATTAGGATATATGGCAAGCGCGCTTTGGTAAGATGTTACAGCGTTTTCATAATCTGTAGCTTTAAATTTTCCATCGGCAGCAGCCACAAGTGTTTCATACTCTTTTCGCTTTTTAGCTTCATCGCGCTGAGCAATGGCTGCATTGGCAGCAGCTATTTTTTGGTCGGCTACAGGTTCTTTCGGTAGCACGGTTTTAGCCTCTTCGTATATGGGTATTGACGCTTCAAAATCTTTGGCCGTAAACTTCTGGTCTCCTTTGGCTATAAGGTCATCGTATTTCTTTTTCAATATGGCGTAGTCGCGTTCTTTTATTAAATCGTTGGCCTTGGCTATCTGCGTGTCAGGATATGTTTCAGAAGGCAATACGTTCTTTGCATCGGTATAAAGTTTTATGGCTTCTTCATACTTTTTTACAGTCATGCGTTGGTCTGCATCGTCCTTTAAGCGCTGGTATTTGTCCCGGGCATCTTTCATTGCCAAGGCATCGTTTATTAGCTTTTCGCATTCAGCTATTTTATCTTTTGGTGTCTGTTCTGAGGGGTAAAGTTTAGATGCAGCCTTGTATGCATCTATAGCAGGCTGATAAAATTTGGAGGTCATTTTCTTGTCTCCATCGGCCATGTAGCGGTCGTATTCTGTGCGCTGTTTGTCTCCTGCCAAATTTTTATCGCACTCTGCTATCATCTCTTTCGGATGCTTTTCTACAGGCTTCATTTTGCTGGCCTCTACAAATTTTGGCTTAGCCTCAGCCCACTTTTCAGAAGCCGCCAGGTCATCGCCTTCTTTTATTAGGCGGGCATATTTTTCTTCAAAGTTTTTAGCATCATTTTCTGCATCTAACTTGGCTTTGGCCGCTTTGTATTTGCTCTCTGCAGGTTCTTTGTGTGGGAATATTTTTAATGCTGCACTGTACTTGTCTACAGCCTCGGCATATTTTTCTGCACCCATTTTTGCATCGCCTTCTATCACTAGCTGATTGAAGTCTTTAGTCATTTGCTCCTTGTCGCCACCCAAGCGCTGCAGTTCATCTTTTATATCTTGTTTGCGCTTTTCAGAGTAGGCTTCGTCCATTTCAATTTTACCACTTTTGTCGGTAAACTTGGCTATGGCTATAGGCGCTTTCAGTACGTCTTTGTTAAAATCTGGCGGGCCTTTAAACAATGAGCCGTCAAACTGAAGTTCGAATAGATTTGAACGCGCGGCCTCAGGTATGTTTTGGGTGTCTACCCTTACATTTTTAGAAAGAAAATCGGGGTGATTGAATTTTATTTCGTACACATGGCCAAGTTCCAAATCTGGAATAACGTACTTACCCAAATTGTCTGTAAATACACGCTGCACGGGCATACCATTTTTCAGCACCTGAATTTCTACTCCGGCTAGGCGTTGGTTGTCACTTTCATTTTTTAGTATACCAAACACCTTGCAGTGAATTTCATCTTGAGCCACGGCAGCCTGCATCACCACTAGTGAAAACAACAAGAGACTATATTTTAAAAATTGGCCTAGCAAAGTAGAATGCCGGTTTGTTTTGGTACTTTAGAAAAATAATTTGCCGTAAAAAAGCTTAAAGCAGTAAAAATAAGGGAATAACAGATGAAATAAAGGCACAAATCGGGCCTAATTAATGAACGTCAATAAGTTGAAATAGATTTTAGTAAAACGAGGCAACCTAATTGGAATTGGTGGTCGCCTTTTTCTTCGGTTTTTTTTGAGTGGCTGCTGCTATTTCCTCCATTCTTTTTTGAGTATATGGAATATCGAATTCCAACGACTGGCTGTCAGCTTCATACTTACATCTGGCCATAGGTTTGGTAAATACTTCAGCGTTTATTTTTTTCTTGTATCTAATCATATTTCCATCTAGGTGCATTTCAAAACCACCTTCCTTGTCCTCTTCCGGAATGTTCTGCGTGTCTATTTCTATATTCTTCGAAAAATATTTTTTGGCCTTGTAAGTCACTTCATATTTCCTGTCCAAAGGCAAATGAATGGAGTACTCGCCTTGCTTGTCAGTAGTTAGTTCGTACAGTGTATCATTTGTAAGAATTGTTATGTCGCAGCCTACAATGGGCTTATTGTTTTTGGCATCCTTTACTTTACCCATAAGCAGCAGGTCGTAAGCATTGCTTTTGGGCGTTAATACCAAAGCCAAAAAGATTAATAAAAGTGCTTTAGTTTTCATTGCGCGATACTGTTTTTTTCAATAATTTTTTCATGTATGGCCAAAGCAATTTTTTCGCCATCAATGGCGGCACTTACTATGCCACCGGCATAGCCGGCTCCCTCTGCACAGGGGTAAAAATTGGCTAGCTCTGTATGGCACAACAAATCTTTGTGGCGAGGCACGCGCACAGGCGATGAGGTGCGCGACTCAGGCGCTACAAGCACTGCCTCGTTGGTGAAGTAGCCTTTCATTTTTTTGCCAAAAGCTTTAAAACCTTCGCACAAATTCTTGGCAATAAATGG
>JANOXJ010000127.1:0-3402 GCA_031418455.1 Flavobacteriales bacterium
TACTTGACGACAATCCTGAACTCATGGAAGAAATAGAGGCTAAAGTGCGCGAAGCGCTTACAGCAAAAGTTGCTGCTAAAGCATGATATTATTCCAACTAATTTGGCCCACGGAATTATTTTCCGTGGGCTTTTTTATTTAGACTTGAGCCCAGCTAATATTTGATATGAAAAAAAACCTGATTTTACTCTTGGTTGTTACATGCATGTGTGCACTTGTTATAAGCTGCAACACTGAGGGCAATACACATACCACCACTAACACCAACAGTACCACAGAGGCTGGCGAAAAGGTGGACGCTGCCTTGGCAGAGCTAAACCTAATGATAGCAAATGACCCCAATAATTATATAAACTATCTACAAAGAGCAAAATACTTTGGCGATAATTTGGCTTTTGACAAAGCGTTTGAAGATATAGCTCGCGCATTAAAAGCAGATAGTACCAAAGGTGAAATATATCTGTACCAAGGCCAACTGCACTGGACCAAACAGCAAATAAAAGAAGCCTATGATGCTTATAAAACATGCCTCGCTTACGACTCACTTAACACCGACTGCTTGCTAAAAAAAGCAGGAATAGATATAGCATTAAAAGACTATACCACGGCACTGGGCCACATAAACAAGGCACTTAAAATAAACGAATATTTGCCGGAGGCTTATTACCTGAAAGGCCGCCTGTACAAAGACCAAAGAGATACTACACTGGCCCAATCATCATACGCCACTGCCATAGAAGTAGACCCCAATTATTATGATGCTTATGTAGAACTAGGATTGCTTTATGCTTCGCAAAAAAGCGATTTAGCCAAAGAATATTTTAACTCGGCCATAGCCCTGCGCCCGCGCAGTGTGGAGGCATGGTATGCTAAAGCCATGTTTTTGCAAGACAACGGAGTTAAGAAAAAAGAACGCTACAACGAAGCGTTTGTTTGCTACGATTCTATACTGCGCATAGAACCTAAGTTTTTTGCAGCCAATTTCAACAAAGGATTTATTTGGTTGGAGTACAAACAGCAGTACGATAGTGCAGCCTATTATTTTACCAAAGCATTGCAACAATATCCGGCATACCACCAGGCCTACTACAACAGAGGTTTATGCTACGAGAGTAAAAACGATTATGCCAAGGCAGAAGCCGACTACCGCGCTGCACTTAGCTATGCTCCGCAGTATACTGAAGCGGCAGAGGGCGTCAATCGTGTTATAAAATTAAAAAAATAAAAAAGGAAACAACTTCCGTCATTTCCTTTTCCATTTTTTATTGCTATTTACCTGCTGCAGAATACAAAAATCTATTGCGGCAATATGTTTACTTTATATACCTGCTCTTGAGCTGCAGGGGCGTTGTCCACTCTGTCCAGCACAAACGACAGATAAGAACGCTTCACTATATAAATACCCGGATTATTAGGGTCTTCCAGCATTAGATATACTTCTATGTAAACGTCCAATCCCTCAAACCTATTATTGATACCGAATGTAAGTCCGTCTTCGGTTACAGTCTGTGTAGGCAAATAAGCCCCAGTTACTTCATCTATATCTACACTGCTCCATTCTGGCAACAGCTTGTAGTTGCCCAGGTCCAGTGCCACGTGTATTTTACTTTCTTTCTTGCTTACACGCACCGTGTCCATCACCACCGACTCACCAAAAGTGTGAGCCGCCACCTCGCCTATCAACTCGCGCGATAACTGCACTGAAAAGGTTCTTACCTTTCCCTTTTTGGGGGCACTTAATTTGCGTAGTTCATGATTTTCGCGGTCGGCTATAAACAGCTCGCCATTCAACGTGGCCAGCCCTACTGGAGAGCTAAACGTAGCTTTGCGGCTATCACCATTCTTGTTGCCCACGGTGCCATCGCCAGCTATAAACCGCCAACCCTTTTTGCCCAATAGCATTATGCGGTTTTGTTTTAAACTGCTGGCTATTACCTGACCCTTCCATTCGCCCAAAGTGCCTGGCGTAAATCCCTCGATGGCTGGTATATTTATTTTATTGCCCTGTTTGTCTATTTGCACAAGTGAGCCATCATTCATGCTTATGTACAAGTGGTCCTTTACTCCTATTATGCTTGTAGGACAAAGGCGCATTGCACCAAATTTACCTTCCGGCAAATCAGCAAATTTTTTAGCCTTTCCCTCAGCGGTATTCAACTGAAAAACCTCATTGGTAGCTGCGCTTATGGTGAATATAGCTTTGTTCCAATAGGCTACTCCCACAGGCAGTCCTATAGGATCTTTGCCTAAAACCAATTCATTACTTTTCTGCAAAGTTGTTTGTCCGTTGCCACATATGGTTTGCACACGTTGGGTGTTTAAATCTGCTACGCGAATTCTATGATTGTAGGTGTCTGCTATGTAAAGTTTGCCATCGTGATAACAAATGCCTTGCGGATGATCAAACCGACTATTATTCAAATAATCTTCAGAAAAGCCCGCTACACTGCTCCCAATAACTGTAGTGCATAAACCTGCCCCATCCAATTCTACTATTCTATTATGCGCTGCATCTATTACATATAGCTTGTCATTATCATCATCAGTGCACAAGGCTGTTGGGTTTTCTATAACCGGATTGGCCCACCAGCCAGGCATAACAGCCGGCTGCAACTGATAGTTATAACACGATTGTAATAGCTCCTTATTACTTTTTACTTCATCTAGTTTTTTTGTTAGTGAGCCATAACCTGCTACACCACCATGCGCAAACACCGGAACATTACTTTTTTCGTAAAGCATAAAAAAGGGTACTTCTAAAATTCCGGTTCCTTGAAAACCGCTATAGTCAGCCACCATAGCCACCGGATGGTTATAGCCATATTGCTGTATGTATTGCAACACAAACTTGCGCGACACAGGTGCATTAGGATTGCCTCTTATGACTTGTATTATTTGCACACCAGGCGTTTGCATTAGCTCCTCTTGCAAAGTGCTCAGGTAGTATCCACACTCTAGACATTCAAAATCTGTCACCACTACCAAGGTAATTTTGTTTTCAAAATTATTTTGCGACATAGGCCCATCGGTATTGAGCCACACTGTGCCTTTGGGAAAGTAATGCCCAGTAATATCATATTCCTGCGCCATGCTGGATGCTCCTGATACGCACAAAAAGAATACTGCCAAAAATGAAGAAAGTATATAACTATTAATTTTCATATGCTGCAAAGATGAATGATTTATTGTTAAGCTTAAAATTCAAAAAGCGGGCCGAGAAAATTGAATAGCAATTCCTTGAATAAATAATACTATTTCATACATTTCGGCAGGTATACGCAAAAAGGCATTAGTGTATTTCTTTTTCAAACTGTAATTGATACGACAAGCTATAATCAAAAATGCTGAAACTCTTAAGGGAAGGCAAAAATTATGACTAGCACCAGCATTGCATTAGTAATT
>JANOXJ010000128.1:0-3326 GCA_031418455.1 Flavobacteriales bacterium
GACAAACTTTTTGACCGCATGAAGGCCTACTTAGTGGGTCGCGATGTGTATGTGCGCGATTTGTTTGCATGTGCAGACCCGCGCTACCGCATGAGTGTGCGTGTTATTACAGAGTATCCGTGGAGCAATATGTTTGCTGACAACATGTTTATACGCCCCACGCAGGAGGAGGTAATGAGTTTTACTCCAGACTGGCATGTGGTGTGTGTACCTGGTTTTATGGCCAATGCAGAGGTAGATGGCACACGCCAACACAACTTTGCAGTGCTCAACTTTAAGAACAAAATTGCCATTATTGGCGGCACTGGCTATACTGGTGAAATAAAGAAAGGAATATTTACAGTGCTTAACTACGTGCTACCGCACGAGAAGAATGTACTAAGCATGCACTGCTCAGCCAATGTGGGCGCTAGTGGTGATACTGCTGTATTCTTTGGCCTCTCTGGCACCGGCAAAACCACCCTTTCAAGCGACCCTAACCGCAGACTTATAGGCGATGATGAGCATGGCTGGGCGGACAATAGCGTATTTAATTTTGAAGGTGGTTGTTATGCAAAAACGATAGACCTTACCAAAGAAAAGGAACCTCAAATATTTGATGCCATTAAGTTTGGTGCAATACTAGAGAATATAGGGTTTGAGGATGATGGTGTAACACCTGATTATACTGACTGTAATAAGACAGAAAATACGCGTGTAAGCTATCCAATACATCATATAGACAACATTATGGAGCCATCAATGGGTGGTATTCCGAAAAATATATTCTTTCTTACCTGCGATGCTTTTGGAGTATTGCCTCCTATAAGTAAGCTTACCAAAGGGCAGGCTATGTATCAGTTTATTAGCGGCTACACTGCTAAAGTAGCTGGTACTGAGGCTGGCGTTACCGAGCCCACCACCACATTTAGTGCATGTTTTGGCGCACCGTTTTTGCCATTGCACCCGACTAAGTATGCTGAAATGCTAGGTAAGAAAATAGAAGAAAGCGGAGCTACCGTGTGGCTGTTAAACACAGGATGGAGCGGTGGAGCATATGGCACAGGCGAACGTATGAAGTTGAAATATACCCGTGCTATGATTACCGCAGCCTTAGAAGGAAAACTAGATGGTGTGAAGTATGACACCCACGAAGTATTTGGATTAGCTATGCCAACGGAGTGTACCGATGTGCCCGCTGAATTGCTAAACCCGCGCAATACCTGGAAAGACAAAGCAGCCTATGACAAAAAGGCCAATGAATTAGCAGGAAAGTTTGTTGCCAATTTCGAAAAATTCAAAGAATTTGCCAACGAAGAAATAATGAATGCATCGCCTAAAGTGCTGAATAAAGCATAATAGATGAAGTAAATATTTATAGTATTTTAAAACCTCTTCTCACTTTTGAGAAGAGGTTTTTTTTTCGATTATACAATTGCATATTTTGGGTTTGCAATAATTTTTACTGGAAGCGTATGAATTTATTTTTCATCTAAAGGATGTTTGATTAGTCCAATAATGGTGTAACTTGGTAAAAAACATAAAGTTTAATTTATTGATGGAGTATGCCATGTAAAATCTCAATAGCTTCATTTGAGTTTAATAGCAGGCAGTTAGTTTAACACCATTGTTAGTTGAGGTGATAGAAATAACATCCATAGACATTGCAGGAATTAAAATTCTTGAACCGGTTACCACCCTTACGGACCTTATGGTAACTGCTGTTTGTTTTTATGCCTTTGTCCATTTGCGTTCGCACAAGCACAAGGAAATAAAACATGTAAAATATTACCGCTATTTTTTTCTTTTCATGGGCATTGCCACCCTGCTAGGCGGCCTTATAGGCCATGCGTTTTTATATCTGTTCACCTTTGCATGGAAAGTGCCTGCATGGATAGTGAGCATGATATCCATAGCGCTTGCGGAGCGCGCAGCTATTATGCGGGCAAGGCCATTGATGCACAATCATTTGGGTAAGTTTTTTACTTATCTCAACCTGATAGAGCTGGCCACATTTATGTTTATAGCAGTGTATACACTTAAGTTTATTTATGTAGAAATACATGCTATGTATGGCTTGCTTATAGTAGTATTTTCTTTTGAGGGTTATGTGTATTACCGCACGCGCGATAATGGCAGTAAGAAAATACTTGTAGCAGTTTTTCTTGCGGCATTGGCCGCCTCTGCCCACATAGGCAAAATAACCATAAGCAAATGGTTCAATTATTTCGACTTAGCTCATGTGCTTATGACCATAAGTTGTGCAGTACTTTTTTTGGCAGTAAAAGAGATGGTTCCGGAGTTGTCAACGCATCCGCGTAAAAAGGCCTTGTGAAATTTTGGAGTAGCAAATGCCTGCAGATACATGGCCACATAGCCCGAGTGTATATATGCGAAATGGCCCCGATCGTTATCGGAGCCATTTACTTGCTTAACCTTAATTAACCTTAACTACTCTTAATCAGAGAAGTATTTTTATGTTTAATCTCACCATTAGGGGGAGAGTTACAATTCTTAGAGTTGTCCATTTTAACGGCAGCAGAATTCCAAAGGTTTCATTCTAGAAAAAAAAATATTAGTCGTTAGTTTATATGTGCGCAAGAAACTTTAAGTGCGAATGTGGCTGCTTGGAGTGTGGATAATAAAACAAAGAGGCCTCCACGTTTGGAGGCCTCTTTAATGCTTTTTTTTAACGGATTGCTTTAAAAACCAAAATGAAACATTCTACAAGAAGGTTTAACGGGAGCGGGTTTTATAAAGTTTCGTTTTTCATGAAAAAAAATAAAATACTTTCAATTTATGAGGAATGACAAGGGTTTCAGAAAGGAGTTTTTTTTGAGTCTTGTTTGTTTTGGTCAGGTAAAATGGATGGAAAAATGCAAATGGGATATAAAACAAAGAGGCCTCCACGTTTGGAGGCCTCTTCAATGCTTTTTTTAACGGATTGCTTTAAAAACCAAAATGAAACATTCTACAAGAGGGTTTAACGGGAATGGGTTTTATAAAGTTTCGTTTTTAATTGAAAAAAAATGAAATATTGTCATTTTGTTAGGAATGACAGGGGTTACAGAGCTCGTTTTTTTTCAGAAAGGGCTAAAAAAAGAGCCTGAAAACCAAAGGTTCCAGGCTCGTTCATTCTTTTTGGTCAGATTGACCTAACCAAACATAATTGTTTATTCTTTTCTAAACTTCCACCAATGCTTCTGCATCTATTTTTTTGCGAAACACTATGTCGCCATCAAACACATCGAGCACCACAGGTTCCGATTTATCAATTTTGCCACCTAGCAAATATTTGGACAACTCGTTCATCACTTCTTTCTGAATTACTCGCTTCACTGGTCGTG
>JANOXJ010000129.1:0-2654 GCA_031418455.1 Flavobacteriales bacterium
TGTATTTCGCCATTTTTAGGCTCAAAGATTTAGAACAATAGTATGAATGCACCATTAAGAAAAAGTGTTGAACCAATAGGTAAAAGCGAATTAATATTAAGAGCTGATGGAAGCCTGTATCACCTGGGTATAAAACCAGAACATGTGGCTCCAAAAGTTATAATAGTAGGCGACCCTGAGCGTGTGCCGGTAATTTCCGCTCTATTTAGCGAGGTAGATTTTAAAATAAGCGGACGCGAATTTGTAATACACACAGGCACTTTTGAAGGCAAAAGAATAACTGTAGTAAGCAGTGGTATAGGTGTAGACAATATAGACATTCTTATAAATGAACTGGATGCGGCAGTAAACGTAGACCTCACCACTCGCCTGCCCAAAAAGGAACTCGCCACACTAGACATAGTGCGCATAGGCACCAGTGGTGCCATGCATGCCGACATACCTGTGGGCAGCTTTGTAGCCTCATCCTACGCATTTGCTTTAGATGGTGTGCCGCATACCTATGCAGCCACTTTTACAAGCGAGGAGCAGGCTCTGCAAACCGAACTAATGACACAATTTGAATGGCTGGCTACCAATGCTAATTTATACACCGTGGCAGGCTCTGCCAGCCTTATGGAACGTATAGGGCACGACTGTATAAAGGGTATAACAGCTACAGCCAACGGCTTTTATGGCCCGCAGGGCCGCAGCGTGCGTCTGCAAAGCACCATGGAAGAACGCATAGACCAATATGCCCATTTCCAACACCACAACTTGCGCATAACCAACTTTGAAATGGAATGTGCAGGCATATACGCCTTGGCCTCTATGCTGGGGCATAATGCTCTAACTGTCTGTGCCATACTAGCTAACAGAGCCACAAAAGAATTTCACAACAACCCGTCAGCAAGTGTGGAAAGCCTTATCAGGCTTGTGCTGCAGCGATTTTGAAACATGGGGTGTGCATAATGAACCTAAAGCTTGGCATTTAGGTGGATTATAGAAAATAGCTTTGGGAGTGTCAAAATAGATAGAACAGAAATTTATTCTCATTGGAGAATGTAAGGACTGAAACTAATCTATAAGACAACAAGTGACTTTTCATAATCGTATGCACCAACAGATAGCCCCCATTTACATGAGCGAAGTACACGCATTAATTTCACTAATTGAAGACCCTGACGAGCAAATTTATTTGCAAGTGCGCAATGAGCTAAAGGACTTAGGTGAAAATGTTTTGCCTCAGTTAGAGCAATACTGGGAACTGGAAAAATACGGTCCGCTATTTCAGAAGCGTGTGGAGGAACTAATAACCACCATACAATACGAAAGTATATACAACCGCTTGCGCAATTGGAAAAACAGTGCAGACCAAGATTTGCTGGAAGGTGCGCTTATAATAAACAGGTATCAATACCCTGGTTTTGACGAAACAGAAGTGCGCAATTTTATAGCCACCATTCGTCAAGATATTTGGTTGGAACTAAATGACAATCTTACAGCTTTTGAAATAGTGCGTGTGCTGAATCATATGATTTTTAATGTACACGGTTTTGAAGGCAACAGAGAACATTACAATGATCCACGCAATAGTTTCTTTAGCGATTTTTGTGCTAGCCGCAAGGGCAATCCGCTTGCACTAGGCATACTCTACTCCTACTTAGCTAAAACTTTGGAGCTGCCCATATTTGGTGTAAACATGCCTTCGCACTTTGTGCTGTGCTACCTAGACCATCATAAGCAATATGAGGAAATGGGCCTAACTGCCATGGATGCTGATGTATTGTTTTACATAAACCCTTTTCAGGGTGGCACCATACTGCACGAGGAGGAGATAGATGAATTTTTGCGTAAGCAAAATATAGAACCTGCTCCTAATTTTTACAGACCATGCAGCAATTTGGAAATGATAAGCCGCATGTTGAACAATCTTATACACGCATATATAGCACAAGAGCGCGATGACAAGGTGCGCGAATTAAAAGCACTGCTGAGTGCACTACTCGAATAACATAGAATATAAAAAAGGAGCCGTCCAATAATTGAAAACCAAGTAACGGTTTGATTAGTAGCAAGCCCGATTTTGATAGATTAAAATCCGCCTGAAAAAGGCGGATTTTTTTATGCATATTTCATAATCGGTGCGTATTTATTCCACTTCAGCATATTCTATTCCATATATACCCGGCAAGTTTTATATATTTGGGCAGTATTCATTTGTTGTGAATAACAATGCACTTCCCCCTTAAGCGATTTACAAATCGCTTGCATTGAGTTCACAACCGTTGTATGAATAAGTTTTTTTGTGCCTTTTTCTTTCTCCTTATAGCAGTTTATACCTTGTTCGTGATTTTAATTTGAAGTGGCTAAGCACATACTTCTTATTGCTTGTGGCATGGGCTGCGCAAGCATCCCACTTTATTGGCGGGCAGTTGCACTATGAGTATTTGGGTGCCAACAATTATCAGGTTACACTTACTGCCTACCGCGATTGCTCCAGCAATACAGATTTTGATGTCTTTGTTCCGATAGGGATTTTCAACTCGGCTGGTGTACTTATAGAAACCTTAGAAATAGATATTGAAAACGCTGTAATTTCTTCGGTGGATGTGCAAAGCAATACTCCATGTTTTGCAGATCCGCTTAGCTTGTGCATAGAAGAGGCCATATAT
>JANOXJ010000130.1:0-1559 GCA_031418455.1 Flavobacteriales bacterium
GTAGGATTTGGCGCTTCTTCATGATGCATAAAATCTACCGCAAAAACAGGATTGATGATATATGCAACTACCAATGATGCTGTAAGAGTAATGATGAGCGTAACAGGTAGATACATCATAAACTTTCCAATAACACCACCCCAAAATGCAAGTGGTATAAATGGTGCTAAAGTGGTAGCGGTGCCTGAAAGTACCGGAAGAAATATTTCTCCTGCTGCTCGTTTGGCCGCTACCTTAATGGGCACCTTGCCATTGTCATATATGCGGTGTGTATTTTCTACCACTACTATGGCATCGTCCACCACTATTCCCAATCCAAGTAAGAATGCAAATAGCACAATCATGTTCATAGTAAATCCTATGCCCGGCAATATCAGAAATGCAATGAACATAGAAAGCGGAACTGACATAGCCACGAATACTGCATTGGTAGCACCCATGAAAAACATAAGAATAATAGTTACCAAAATAAATCCAATGATGATGGTGTTAATCAAATCATGAAGGGTAATTCTTGTTTCGCGCGATTGATCGCCTGTAACTTCTATAGATAATTGATCGGGAAATTCTGTAGCCTTCATTTCCTCTATTATCTTATTTATTTTGTCTGAAGACTCTATAAGATTTTGACCACTGCGTTTAATTACGTTTAGTGTAATTACGTTTTTGTGATCCAGTCTGCCGTAACTCTCTTGCTCCTTATTGCTATCTACTACTTGTGCTATATCTTTTAAATACACCATTGCACCGGAGGAAGATCGCATTATCAAATTCTGAATTTGTTGTACGCTTGTAAACTCACCGCTTACACTCAATGAGCGCTGCATATCGTCCATGGTTACGTTGCCACTGGGCACCGATCTATTCTCATTACCAACTACATTTTGTATATCATACATAGTAAGGCCTGCTGCTTGCATTTTATACATGTCCACATTTATCTGAATCTCTCTGTCCAAGGCACCTACTATGTCCACACGAGTAATTTCTTTTAACGACTCTATGCGGTCTTCCAAATCTTCAGCATAACGTTTTAACTGGGCCAATTCGTAATCGCCCGCAATGTTCACAAACAATATAGGCATTTCAGAAAACTCAATTTCCTGCACTGTAGGGTCATCCGGCAAATCGCTTGGCAAGTCGGGCTTGGCTTTATCTACCGCATCTTTTACCTTCTGCTTGGCAGTAGGTACATCAGTATCGGTGCTAAACTCTACCACCACGGCAGAGTAACTTTGAACCGATGTGCTTGTAACTTTCTTTACACCTGCAATGGATTTAATTTGTTTTTCAATGGGTTTTGAAACCAAATTTTCCATGTCCTTTGGAGCTGTGCCAGGGTATATCGTTTGCACATACATAGTAGGAATTACTATGTCCGGAAATTGTTCCTTAGGTATACTTTGGTAAGACAACATACCCGCCAGAGTAATAAACGCTGTAAGCAGATATATAGTAGTTTTATTGTCTATAGCCCAGCTGGTGGGTTTAAACTCTTTAAATTTTTCTAACATAAACTTTTGTGTTGTGAGTTATTAAAATTGAATGAGCATACCGTC
>JANOXJ010000131.1:0-62403 GCA_031418455.1 Flavobacteriales bacterium
CCAATCATTTCCCAAAAGTTAACCCTTGCGGCTTGCACATACTTCATTATTTGCACGTTGTTCACATGACCTAATAAGTCCATTTCGCTCCAGTCTATTCTAATGGTATGGTCTATATGTTTTTTTCTATTTGGCAAGCGATTTATTTATTTACTTGTAAAAAAATAATAATGGAGTTTATAAAGGTAACACTAAGTGATGATTTTTTTTTCTCCTTACATGCGCTCCGGCATGTCGGCTCCTAATAGTTGCATAGCTTGTTTTATTACCAAGCCAGTTTTTTGGGTTATAGCTATACGCAGTTTTCTCAATTGCTCATTTTCTTCACGCAGAATTGGGTTGTCGTGGTAGAATGAGTTGAACTGCCTTGCCAGTTCGTAGCTATAGTGGGCTATGGCGGCAGGGTTATAATTAATGCCAGCATCTTTTAGCACAGCAGGCCATTCATATATTTTCTTTATTACTTCCAGCTCTGCTTTGCCCACTTTGTTAGCTTCTATCTCTAGGGTAGTGGCAGCATTTTCCAATTGTCCTGCTTTGCGTAGCACTGCTACCGTGCGCACGTATGTGTATTGTATAAATGGTCCGGTGCTACCATTAAAGTCTATGCTTTCCTTGGGGTTAAAGAGCATGTTTTTCTTTGGGTCTACTCTTAGCAGAAAATACTTAAGTGCGCACATGCCTACTTTTTCATATAACGAATCTTTTTCGGCAGCTTCCAGGCCATCCAGCTTACCTTGTTCGGTAGCTACTTCGCAGGCCACTACTTTCATTTCATCCATTATATCATCAGCATCTACCACGGTGCCCTCGCGGCTTTTCATTTTTCCTTCGGGCAATTCTACCATGCCATAGCTAAGGTGAAAACAATTGTCTGCCTGAGCGAAACCAAGTTTTTTCAGAATTTTAAATAACACTTTGAAGTGGTAGTCCTGCTCATTGCCCACAGTATATATCTGCGAGGCCAGGTCAGGATATTCGCGAAAACGAAGCACTGCGGTGCCTATGTCTTGTGTTATATACATGGCAGTGCCGTCTTTTCTTAGCAGTGCTTTTTCATCTAGTCCATCGGCTGTTAAGTCTATCCAAATAGAGCTATCATCTTTCTGGAAAAACGCACCACTTTTCACACCTTTTTCTACTTCTTCTTTGCCCAATAAATAGGTGTCGCTTTCGTAATATAGTTTGTCAAAATTGACACCCATTTTCTTATAGCTAACCTCAAAACCATCGTACACCCATCCATTCATGGTTTTCCAAAGGGTGTATACTTGCTCATCTCTTGCCTCCCATTTGCGCAGCATGTCCTGCGCATCTAGCATTATAGGTGCAAGTTTTGTGGCTTCTTCTTCGGTTTTGCCTTGGGCTATTAATTCTTTCTGCTGCTGTTTGTAGTGCTTGTCAAATTCTACATAATATTTTCCTACTAACTTATCGCCTTTAAGGCCGCTAAGTTGAGGTGTTTCACCGTTGCCAAATTGCTGCCATGCCACCATGCTTTTGCATATGTGTATGCCACGGTCGTTTATTATTTGCACCTTGGTTACTTTGTGTCCATTGGCCTTCAATATTTCTGCTACACTATAACCTAAAAATATATTGCGCAAATGCCCAAGGTGCAATGGCTTGTTGGTATTGGGCGATGCATATTCTACCATTATATGCGGTGCAGTGTTGGGCTGTGCAAAACCAAAATTTTCCTGCATCAGGCATTGGTTCATAAAGCTTATCCAAAACTCTGTAGTGAGGGTAATATTCAAAAAACCTTTTACAACGTTGAATGATTGCACTTGAGGCACATGCTGCACAAAGTAGTTGCCTATAGCTTCTCCGGTGGCCTCAGGGCCAAGTTTAGAAATTTTGGTAAGTGGAAATACAACTAAAGTAGTGTCGCCTTCAAACTCTTTACGGGTTTGTTGTAATTGTATTTGTGCTGCATTAATGTCTGCATTAAAAAGCTCTTTGCAGGCTTGCTGTGTGGCGCTTGTAATAATATTTTCTGTGGAAAATGACATAAGTAACGGCATGTGAAAATGAGTGCGCTAATCTACGAGGGTGGCCACATAGTTGCACCCATCAGATTTACTGATGTAAAGTTGACTTTGAAAAGTGAGGTAATAGACTATTAATCTTCGTTTGGCAAGGTCATTACCTGCCCGCGCGTTAGGTCTTCTAGCGTATCGCGATGTCTTATAAGGTGCGCCTTGCCATGGTGTATCATTACCTCAGCCGGACGAAAGCGCGAATTGTAATTGCTGGCCATTGCATAGCCATAAGCCCCTGCGTTGTTAAAAGCCAAAATATCACCTTCGCGGACTTCGTTTAATTTACGGTCCCAGCCAAATGTGTCTGTCTCGCATATGTAGCCTACCACAGTGTATATGCGTTGTATACCTGCTGTATTGCTCACGTTGGTAATGTGGTGGTAGGCGTTATATAGCATGGGCCTTATAAGGTGATTCATGCCCGCATCTAAACCCACAAACACGGTGGCTGTGGTTTGTTTTAGCACATTTACTTTGGCTAAAAAAGTACCGCACTGGCTCACCAAAAATTTGCCAGGCTCAAACCATAGCTCTAAATCACGGCCATATTCTTTGCAAAACGATTTAAACTTTTCGGTTAGGCGCTGTCCTAATTCTTCTATATCGGTTTCATAATCATCGGGCTTATAGGGCACTTTAAATCCGCTGCCAAAATCAATAAAATCCAGGTCTTTGAAATGCTCGGTATTTTCAAAAAGAATATCTGCCGCTCTGAGAAATACATCTACATCAAGTATATCGCTTCCGGTATGCATATGCAGGCCGTTTACACGCATGCTCAGGCTTTTCATTATGCGCTCCACATGCCTCATTTGATGTATGGATATGCCAAACTTAGAATCAATATGTCCGGTGGAAATGTTGATATTACCTCCCGCCATTACATGCGGATTTATGCGCACGCATACAGGCACTGTATTGCCATATTCATGTCCAAATTGTTCTAGTATGGATATATTATCTATGTTGATTTGAACACCTATTTGCACGGCTTGCCTTATTTCGTCCATACCTACACAGTTGGGTGTGTACATTATTTCATCAGGTTTAAAACCAGCCATAAGGCCCAGTTGTACCTCTTGTATAGATACAGTGTCGAGCCCTGCACCAAGGCTGCGCAGGTAGCGCATTATGTTTATATTGCTATTGGCCTTACAGGCGTATTTTATTTTGGTTTTGGTGTTGGCAAAAGCATTGGCCAGGCGGGTGTATTGACGTTTTATTATTTCAGTATCATACACATATAGAGGTGCGCCATAGTTGCTTATAAGCTCTTGTGTTGATATGCCTCCTATGGTTGCTTGCTCATTCTTTACTTCTATCATTTTATAATGTGGATTTATTCCTTTAGGTCGTTTGTCTTTCTGTTGGTGTAAAAAAAAATAGTGAGCCAATTTATGACCCACCATTTTTTAAAATTTATTTAAGCTAAAAACATTAAGCGCATTAATTTAATTCAGGAAAGCGAGCAACAAAATCATCGCGTTTCTTTTTATTTGTCACTAGCTGATAGCTGAATTTGTTTTTGCCTTCTTCAAATCTTCGCTTGTCATCTTTCACCTCTAGCAATATGGTGCTAAAGTCTTTGTCGCTGCTTATAATGTTAAGTATGCCCAGTTTGTATTCAAAGTAGTACCATGTGCCAGAGTCTAGCTCTAGGTAAATTCTTATTACATCCTGTCCATGTTTCTTTTCTATTTCTATTTTACCTTTTACATAGCGGAACAATTGTTTTTTGCCAATGCTGGCTATGCCTATAGGCCCAACACTTTGGAATGTTTCATCTGCTGCGTTCCAAAACCATTTTACATCTGCAAAGGTGAATGTCTTTTGCATCTCATCAGGCAGTCGTTTCATTTCACCACCCAGCGCTAAGTCAGATATTATCTTGTCAGATTCTTTCTGACCTAAAAGTTCTATCAAACTTTTTTCGTATTTGGTGGTAGCTAAATCTACCGGCTGCAGGTTAGGCCATTTTTCTATTTGCTCAGTCATGCGTTTCATGGCCGACTCTTCTATAGGGAAATTGATAAGAGTAGTAGTTTGAGAAACTACATCTTTGTTTGCGCTATTGTATTTCATATCGCCCACATTGGTCATCTTCATCATGCCATAATCCACGTTGAAGTTTACCTGACCGTCTCCTATTAACTCGCATGTCTCGGTATTCATCACTATCAAGTTGCCTTGTAGTTTAGGCTGCTTTATTTTTTCTTTAGAGCCTATAAGGTAGCGCCTTGTAGCTTTGTCAAAGTATAAGAAACCGGTAGCCTCTACCAGTCCTTTGTCTTCTCCTTCGCGCTTATCGCTTAAGAAGGTTGGGTATACATCCAAAGGACTTTCGCCAGTTACCATTAAGCCCACTCCAAGTTTTTCCATATCCATATTTCTAAGTATGGAGTCCACAGGAATATAAATTTCGTCAGGATTTATTTCCGAACGGAATTTGAAATAGGTGCGTGGCATGTTAGCGCAATTGTGCAGAATTTTCACACCACCATCAAAGGTCAGAAATTTGTTGGAGGCCTTTAGTTCAAAGCCGCCATAGTATTCATAGTTAGCCCCAAGGAAAAAGTTTTGTTCTTGTGGAATTTTGCCTAGACCTACAGTTTGGTGGCTACTGTCAGTTTTTATGTTGTCCAGATGTATTACCTGTGAGGCTTTATTTTCATCTACAAAAGTGTAGTCTCCACTTCCATAATAGCTTTTTCTGCCTTCTATTTTCACTTCTGCATTAAACATTTTGTGGTACTGGGTAATGTAGTTGCTCAGTATTTGCGCATTTTTAAGTGGGCGCATATCTGCAAATTTTTCTATTACCACCTGTCCGCTGTCTGGAGTTATTTTAGAGTCAGCAGTTACTATGTATTGTATTTTTTGACATGTAAGCAAGCTCTTTTTCAAATCATACTTAGCCCTTGGCGCTAAGAAATTGAGCGAGTCCTGACCTTCTGCTATACTATAAAAGTTAGAGCGTTTAAACTCTTCACTCGTGTCTATTTGAATATCTTCTTTGGCAGTGCGTGAGCTGGCAAGGTCTAGCTCATCGCGGTCCATAAACCAAGTGAACTGGTCCATGTAGCATATGTATCTGTTGGTAGGGAATTCAATTTTAGTTTCACCATCGTTACTCTTGAATAAGCCTTGTCGCTTATCAAAATCTACGTTAGCATTTACATTGTCTGTTTTAAAAGCAAGTGCATTGTTCTCACTTTCGTCCAGACCGGCTATTTGGAATGATGATGTGTCTGCCAGAATTTTTCTGCGTGTGTAGTTAAAGTCGTCTGAAGAAAGTTTGGCTCCGCTAAATGTCATATCGCCTGTGCCACTCATGCCTTTTGGACGCAGGTGTAGAGTGCCTTCCAGAGTAGCCTCTTGTTCAAAAAAGTTGATTGGTTTTTCTAAACTTTTTATATCTAACTGGTCAAGCTTGGCAAAGAAGGTGAGTTGTGTGGTATCACATTTTGCCTTAGGCATTTCAATTTTACCGCTTTGTTCTTTGTTTACATATGATTTGGTTACACCCAGCATGGAGTCGGGTAGGTAAGTAAATTCATCGGACGAGGCAGAGGAGGTGAGGTATTGAAAATCACCCGCGCCTTTTAATCCGCTGTAATCAAGTTTTAGATTAGCATTTACTTTGGCCTTGCCCGAGTAGGCCGATGTGCCTGCTTCTCCGGTATTACGAGTAAAACCTAGAGAATAATCTTCCATAAGCACTAGTGGCTCTTCTATATCAGGAAAAATGCCACCGCTTACAAGAGTACCTTCAAATTTCAAATCCTTTTTACTAAAGTTGTCAAGCGAGTCAATGGTAAATGGCTTTACCTGATAGTAAAAGTTATCACGTTTGTATTGTCCTTTTTGTATTTCCGGCTTGTCCCAATACACATAGGAAGTTTTAGTACATGTAAATATGGGGTATTGCGGATATGTTTTACTGTGAAATCCACCTTTGTTAGTAGGAGAATCAACTCTTATGTTACCAGCCACATCGTTCAATACGTTTTTCAATCTTCGTTTTATAGGCTTGCCAAATTCATCGCGGCCAAGGCTTTCGTCTTCCACATATATGCGGCAAGAGTCTACTTTAACTAAGTCCAACTGAAATTTTTCGTAAGAGAATGAATACTCAGGACCAATGAACTCGAAATTTCCGGCAAACACTCTACCACCAAAAATAAAGTCCCTGTTCTTCTTTATCACCACTTCGCCATTGGTAGGTGTTATGCGCACTTGCTGCGAGTCGCTTAGCAAAAAGTTGTCTACACCTTTAAGCAGAATGTCATAGTTAAGCAAGCTTAGTTGCGCATTTTGTCCTTGTTTTACCTCACTGCTAAATTGAATTACATCATAATCTCGTTTGCCAATATTGTTCTCAATGTTCCAATACAGTTTAGGCATAACCTCCACTTCGCGGGTGAGCAAATTGTATTTAATAAAGCCTTTGTTGTTAAGGTCAATTAGTTGCAGGTGCCATTGTTCCTCGCTAAATCGGTGAAATTTAGCTATGTCATATGCTGTGAATTTTTGCGTTTTTAAATGTTCTGCTACTTGCTTTATTTCAAATAGCGGATGGTTGGCCCCGAAGCCCATCATGCTCTCGTAGCGTTTCTTTTTAAAGTAAGTGTTAGATTCAAAAGCTGCATAGCGCTGCTGACTGCCTTCTATAGCGCCCATTTTTATAAGTGGGTCGTCTATGTTCCAGTACAGGGCTTCAAAATACATATCCATGTCGTGGTAAGTATTTCTAAATGGTGCCTTGCTTATGCCTTCCTCACTTCTAAGAAGTACCAATTGTCTTTTGTCTTTATCAAACGATAGGTTTACGTCTGGGTGCGAAATAGAATCTTTTTCTATTAGAAACAGCACTGCTGAGTGGGGTGATGTTATTCGGTCAGGCTTTATATTGAACTGAAGACTGCTAACGATACAGAACTTTTTAGAGTCGCGATAAAAAGTAAGCAATGCAGGTTCTTCTGCTGTGCCACTTCCTAAGAGCTGTGTGCCGGCCATTGTAAAACCACCGTCATAATCCACACCCTTAACTATGTTTTGAATTTGCAAGCGCTTGTAGTAAGACTCAAATTTTGGATATGATGCATTCTCTGTTGTTTTGTCGGCCAGTATTTTTTCAGTAAGCATACCTTTAAGCGGTTTGTCAAAAAACTCGTTGAAGAATGTAACAGAATCTACCTTAAATGTGGTGCCTTTCACTTTTATCTCGTACTTACCAAATTCCGCGTAGGTGCGGGCAGGGTCAAAACCGGCACGCTGCCATGTAATTTTGCCTTTGGTGCCTTGCCAGCGCTCGGTAGAGGGAAAGTAGCTGCCCGCAGTTTCATATACTACCGAGCTGTCGCCTTTGCTATAGCACTTAAGTGTAAGAGCAGGAAACTCCACACGTGGCACGGAGTCAAAAACAAATTTGTAGCCCTTGCTGCTACTTACCCATTTGGTAGTTTCCGATTGGAAAAAAGTTTTGTCTTGAAAAAGGCCTGCAGAGGTTTCCAGATATTCGCCTGAGTAGCGCTTCATTTTCTTGTCCTCCATTATTTTCTTTACCACAGCCTGCCACTCCATAAAGTCCAGGTCGGTTTTGCCAGCTTTGGGAAAAGCTATAATTGCTTTGAGGTAATTATGAAAATCCGGATATGCTTTGTTCTTGTTCTTAAGCATAAGATCCAGAATTTCATAAATGGTTTGCCGTTGAGGTAAAGTGTATGCAGGTGTTTCAAACCAAATGGGTGCAAACTGTTTTTCAATAAATTCCTGGCCCTCTTCTCTGCGTTCAGTCTTGAACATATCAGTAAGTTCGGTTATAAATTTCTCCTCCTCGCGAGTAAACTGCGTAAGTTTTTGAGCATTCAATTGAACGCAAAGGGCAATAAAAGCAATAACAGGAACTATTTTTTTCATCATAATCTTTATAGCTAGAATGGGGCCAAAATGACCTATACAATCATAACGCTGCTTTGGAACGCAAAAAGATGGGTTATAGTTAAAGAATTACACTAGTTTTTGCACAATTGTGGCCCCCCAAAAAAATGAACTAAATGGCCAGTGGCCTGTACCATGTATTTCAGAATGTGATAATCCCAGATAAATTATAATGCGCCTTTTCCTCTTTTGTTTTTTAATCATTAGCACACAAGCTTGCTTTAGCCAAAACTATGTGCTGCCAGACAGCACTTTGATGGTGCACATAACCAATAGTGTAGGCGAAAATGTAGTTGGTGCAGAATTGATAATTGATGGCAAAGCAATGTCGGAATGCAAAGAATGCGTAAGCTTGGGCAGCCAAGAAGGATTTTATTTTCTAAAATCATCTGTTTACAAAAACAATGTTTTTCAGCAGGCACATATGGTAGTTAAACACCCAGGTTATCAATTGTACAGCGATACCATTATTCTATATTACCCCATAGTTCTGCGCAAGCCTAATGAGGGCTATTGCTATATAGGCAACAAACGGCCCATGATATATGGACCCGATATGTCCGTAGCATTTGTTGCTGAAGGTAAGACAGAGGAGCTGATGAGTGCTTTAATGGACACACATGGCACAGTTGTAAACAGCAGCAATTATTGTGGTGATAATGAATGGAACAGAGGATTTGGACCGAATAAGTATGTTATAAAACATAATTCGCGCAGCGAGGCCATTGCATTTCAAAAGATGTATACGCTAAGCGGAACTATAGCCTTTATGACATCTGACATGAATGATGGAAGTGCATTTACCAGGGAGTTTACAGTTCAATATTATGATGGTGAGGCGCAAGGCGGGCTTATAAAAGCGCTTCTTGAAAAATGGTTAGGCCAGGGCAAACTGGAGAGTTACAGCAGAGCGAACGAAGCTTTTACAAGCAATCAAACATTTAGAATAAAGCTAACCGCTGAGGAGATAGTTAACGCAAACTATTACATAGAAGCCATGCAAACTACTGGAAGAGTAGCTGCATATATGGAAATTTTTGCCTTTGCTTGTCTAGATTAAGAAAATTGCAAATTATTGCTTCACTATTTTTTGAGTTTGAAGTGCATGGTCACCGGCCATTAGTTTAAGGAAATAAATTCCCTCTGCAAGGTGGTCTGTCTTAAGCAGCAGTGTTTGATTGGAGCTGGTAATTTGTTTTTCTATTTGAATTTTTCCAAGCACATCTATCACTTGTAACGAAGTAGCTTCAGTGCCTCTATGCGTATTTATTTTGACATTTATATTGTTGTCAAAAGGATTTGGATAAGCCTGCAGAATATTGGCCGATATCCATTCGCCCACCATATCATACACATAATTGAAAGGTGACGATAGGGTAGAGCAGCCTGTTTGGTTAGATACTTCCACACTATACGAGCCGCTCTCTGTTGGGTTGTAATCTTGCTCAGTTGCACCGGCTATTGGTTGGTTGTTAAGGTACCATTGGTAAGTGGCACCGCTTGTGCAAAGCAGTCCTTGTCCATTTTGAATAACAATGGGGCTGGGCGGATTTACATCTACCACCACACTGGCCTGAGCTGTGTAAGTGCATCCACCACTACCCACAGCAGTATATGTAAAATTATAAGTTCCTGTAAATTCTGTATTCACTTGAATACTATCCATACCAGCGTTCCAGTTAATTATACCATCGCCTACCCAATATGTAGAATCTGCATCTGCGCCAAATGATTGAGTATAGCTCAAATAATCTTGAGAGGAAACAAATGAAAAACCTAATGCTGCATTAAAAAGAAAACCATCATCAGCACCAGCCATATCTTGGAAATTAAAAGTCCAGGTACCATTAACTGGACAGCCTATAAAATCGCAAAGGTTGTCCACTGGCAAGTACGTGCCTGAAGGTGCATTGGCATTAGCTGCAGCGTATGCCGCTAAAGTACTTGGGGCATCTGCAGACCAATAGTAGTCGCTGCCCTGACCTGGGTTGCCATTAGTGTCGTCTACTGGTGTGCCTATAAATGTACCTCCACCGCCTTGATTGTGCAATATTACTGTGGTGCCATTAGGACAAGTTAAATCAATAATAAGATCGTTCATATAAGAATGTTCCATATTCAGTAAAATCATGTCCAATTGGTCGCATGCTGTAATGGAAATATCGGGAAATGCGCTTATTATGATTTCGCTACTTGTGATGGCCACATCTGGCAGTTGAGTGAGATTGTTGTTATTAAAACTTGGTGCATTGTTTAATTCTTCACCAGCAACTTGCCCATTAAGCCAAGCATCTTCGTTCATGCAGACAACTAATGAATCTGTAAGTACAAAAGTGGGTTGAACATTTATTACTATAGTTAGAGTGTCATAAAGTGAGCATCCCATTGCAGTATTTATTTCCAATATTACATTGTACATATTTCCTTGCGGGTATGTATAGCTTATAGTGGCGGCAGTGGTGTCTATTCCAATTCCATTGCCATACGACCAGTTATAATTGGTAATTGCATCGCCAACTGGAGCCACGCTGCCACTGGCAGAAAATGTTACCTCATTTGCTAAGCAAAATTGATATAGCCCTCCATTCATATTGTTATAGCCGCTCACTGCTACTTGAGCGCTGCCAGTTTCACATTGTGCCTGAGCCATTTTGGCAATGAGTAGCGCAATTGGTAGCAGTAAAAATTTAAATTTCATGATGATTGGATTTTGACCAAAT
Source organism: Flavobacteriales bacterium (assembly GCA_031418455.1). Classification (GTDB taxonomy): domain Bacteria; phylum Bacteroidota; class Bacteroidia; order Flavobacteriales_D; family Sanyastnellaceae; genus JANNVZ01. Next base: position 10,706 of record JANOXJ010000131.1, read on the forward strand.
GTAATTAGGTGAATGAAATAAAAACAAAAAACCCTGCTCAAATAGGAGCAGGGTTTTAAAATATTTAATTAGCGGGGCTAAATATTATTCAGCTACCACTTCAAATTTCACAAGTGCAGATACTTCTTTGTGAAGTTTCACTTTAGCCTCATAAGCACCCAGAGTTTTGATATGCTCATCAGTTATGCTTATGCTCTTACGGTCAATATTGAATCCGGCTTTAGTAAGTGCTTCGCTTATTTGAATAGTGTTTATGCTACCAAATATTTTTCCTGTTTCAGAAGCCTTGGTACCAATTTTCAGGTCTAGAGCGCCCAATTTTTCAGCCACGCCTTGCGCTTCAGCCAATATTTTGGTTTCTTTGTGTGCACGCTGCTTTAGGTTCTCAGAAAGCATTTTTCTTGCGCTTTCTGTAGCTGCTGTAGCATAACCACGCGGAATAAGGTAATTTCGAGCATAGCCCGGTTTTACGTTTACTATTTCATCTTTAGCTCCAAGCTTTTCGATGTTTGATTTAAGAATTACTTCCATGTCTTGTTTCCTCCGTGGTTAATATTATTTCATCATATCAGCTACATATGGCATCAAAGCTAAGTGGCGGGCCTTTTTAACAGCTTGAGCCACTTTGCGTTGGTACTTTAAAGATGTACCTGTAATTCTGCGTGGCAACAATTTGCCTTGCTCGTTACAAAGTTTCAACAAAAAGTCAGCGTCTTTGTAGTCAATATATTTTATTCCATGTTTCTTGAAACGGCAGTATTTAGCTGCTTTGGTTTCAATGTCTATCGGATTCAGATAACGAATTTCGTCACTCATTTCTTTAGATTTTTTGTTTTTGAATGTTAGAAAAAAAAGATTTTAGGCTTCAGCCTTGGTTTCAGCAGGCTTGTCCTTTTTCTCCTTACCCTTTGTTCTGCGGCTTTCAGCGTACAGTAAATGGTACTTGTCCATGTTAGTGGTAAGGAAACGAAGAATTCGCTCATCTCTGCGGAATTCAGTTTCAAATGGGGCAAGCACTTCTCCTGGTGCTTCAAACTCCAACAGCTGGTAGAAGCCGGTCGTTTTTTTCTGAATTGGGTAAGCTAATTTTCTCAAGCCCCAGTTTTCCTTGTGCTTGATTTTAGCGCCCTTAGTCTTCAAAAACTTCTCGAACTTTTCTACTGTTTCCGCTGCCTGTTCTTCAGACAGCACGGGAGTCATAATGAAAACAGTCTCGTAACGGTTCATTGATTATGAAATTTATTAGTTTATAAAAAAAATTGGTCGGCAAAAGTAATTGCCGTTTTCTGTTTTACCAACTATTTTTTCACAAATGCTATAGAAATCAATATTTTGTATACATTTACATCTTTAGATGCAAGTCCTTTGTGTCAAAAATGAAGGTACAACTTGCAAGTTTAAGATAGTTTTTAGTTTTTCAGTTTAAGTCACAAGACCCTACTACCGAGTAGGGTTTTGTGTTTTATACAGGGGCTGTATTTCTGCTTATTTTTAAGTTTAAGAATTTACACTTCAGTTTTTTTATGGCATTTTAGCGTGCCTGTTTAGTGCTAATCGCACTAACATTGTCAAGTAAATTATTTAATTAGCCTTAATTCCTTTCTTGTATGCGTGCACTTGCGCTATCCTTATGCCTTTCCATATTCTTGTCGTACGGTGGTTTTTCCCAAGCCTATTTCTTAAATGGCGATGCTCAGTTTTTGGGTGGCGACTGCTATCAGCTTACCACACAAGCTAATTTTCAGAATGGAACAGTGTGGTATGGTCAGCAGATAAACCTATTAGAGCCATTCGACTTCACCTTTACCATGAATTTTGGCACTACCGATGCTAATGGGGCAGATGGAATGTGTTTTGTGCTACAAACAGTGGGCACTGCTGCCATAGGGTCCAGTGGCGGAGGTTTGGGGTATCAGGATTTTGGTACATCACTTGGGGTAGAATTTGATACATGGCAAAATGGCGATTTCAACGATCCTTTTGCAGACCATATAGCTATAGAAAAGAATGGCGATATCAATCATAATTCAGCAAGCAACATAGCAGGCCCCATTCAGGCCAATCCATTTAACCAAAACATAGAGAATGGTGAAGACCACGTGGTAAGAATACTGTGGGACCCAGAGAGCAATACCATTGAGGTATATTTCGATTGTGTTTTCAGGCTTGCAGGCAATGTAAATTTGATAGATGACATTTTCTCCGGCCAGTCTTTGGTGTATTGGGGCTTTACGGCTGCCACTGGAGGTTCTTTTAATAATCAAACAGTGTGTTTGCAGCCTAATATTGTTACATCGGCCGCGGAGGTGGCTATATGCACGGGTGCATCTGCCACACTTAGCGCAGGCAGTTCTTTTGATGGGGTGTACCAATGGTCGCCCGGCACCTATTTAAGCGATAGCACTGGGGCGGTGGTAGTGGCTACCCCCGCTGTATCTACAGTATATACAGTAAATTACATAAACTTATGTGGCGACTCCAGCAATGCACAAATAAATGTGGTAGTGGCACCTTTAGAAATAACCCTGAGCGGATTGCAGCCCATTACTTGCGCAAATCCGGCAGTGGAGCTTGCAGCCAATGCCAATATATTTTCCATGTTGGAATATGAATGGGTAATAAATGGAAACACTGTACTTACAGGAAATAACGAAAACCAGCTCATAATAAACCAACAGGGCGCAGGCACTTTGTTTGCTAACTATGATAGTTTATGTTTCACGCAGGTGGACTTCAATGTTGTAAATGATTTTAGTACCTATGATGCTTTTGCGGGTTCCGATACGGTATTAAATTGTTATAACCCCTCGGTGGTGCTGCAGGGTGCTACAAATAATTCGTTGGCCACTGTGAATTGGGTGCTAAACAATAACCCGATTTTTGGAGCTACCAGCCTTTCATACATAGCCAATACTGCGGGTACATACACACTCGTAGTGCTTAATCCAAGCAATGGTTGCATTGATGCGGATACTTTGGTGGTAGCCGCAGATTTTAATTCTCCTGAAGTGACTATAGGCCTTCAGGATACGCTCAACTGCTTGCAACCAACTATTGTCCTTCAGAATGTGGATGTAAATTCTTTGCATAATTACCAATCGCTATGGAACACAGCAGATGGAAACATAGTAGCTGGAATTAATACCATTTCTCCTACAGTAAATATGGCGGGCTGGTACGAGGTAATAATTACTGATATAGTAAATGGCTGCACTGATAGCGTGGAGGTGAACGTGCAAGAAAATACAACCCTTAATTTAGATCCTTCATTCATTCAATTTCCTAATGTGTTTAGCCCCAACAATGATGAAAAAAATGCCAGTTGGCATCCATTTTTAATAAACGACCCCGGACGCGATATCGCTTTTTTCATCAGCTCTTATGATTTGAAAATATACAATCGCTGGGGCAACATAATATTTGATTCAACCAATGCCGATAATTCATGGAGAGGCGAAGAGCAGGATGAAGGAGTTTATTTTTATCATATTGCCTACAGTACTTTTTGCAGCAATGGCAAAAAGGTAACACGTGAGGGCAATATTCATTTGTTGCGTTGATTTTTTATTTATATTAGCCATACAACCTGACTACCTTGCAATTGCATCTATCACATATAATTAATCGGATATGCGTAAAATAATTTTACTATCACTCATTTATTTACTGGCTATTGAAATAAATGCGCAAACAAGTATTAGCGATTGTAGCGGAGCCATAGGCTTGTGTGGCGATGTTTATACAGAGGAGCAAGCCCCTCTAAATACGGGTAATCTGGTAGAATATACGGGTGTGTGCAACAACAACACCGAGTGGAATAGTGTGTGGTATACATTCACTGTTCAAAGTGACGGCAGTCTTGGCTTTGTACTTACACCTAATAATTTAGACGATGATTATGACTGGGCTCTGTTTGATATAACTAATGGTGGTTGTGCTGGTATTACCGCTGGTGGCGCTTCGCCAGAGGTAAGTTGCAACTCATGGGGAACGCTTGCACCACCTAATGGCCCCACAGGCATATCCACAGCACAGGGCGGAGTGAGCAATAGTGGTGGACCTGGCGATCAGTTTGGACCTCCGTTTAATGCAGACTTGCCTGTAATTACCGGACAATCGTACGCTCTGGTGGTAATGAATTGGACAAACAGTTTAGATGGATATACCATTGATTTTGGCGAAAGCACAGCCGATTTATATGACAATAATCCGCCCGTGTTGGAATCAGCTCAAAGCGATTGTGCTAACTCTCAAATTACACTCACTTTCTCAGAGCCAATAAGCATGGCCAGCGTAGTTAATTTTGATTTTAATATTACAGGAGCTGGAGGCACATACAATATAACAGGAGCCAATGCGCAACAAGCAGGCGCAAGTCTAGATGATGTTATAATTATAGATATAGATGGGCAGATAGTAACTCCTGGCACCTACACAATAAATATAACTGATGGAAATGGTTTTGTAGAAGACGCATGCGGCAATGTGGCTACAATTGGTATAGACATTGAGTTGTTTTCACCGCTTACTTACACGGCTGATGTTACAAGTGCGTGCAATGGAATAGATGGTGCAATAGATATAACTACCATAACAGGTGGCAATGAGCCATACTCCATTTTGCTCAATGGAGTAGGACAAACCAACAACACAATAAGTGATTTGGACAATGGCGATTATCAATTAATAATAGCCGATGATTCCGGATGCCAGCTCCAAAACACAGTTGTTGTTCCTAATCATTTAATAAGTGTTTTTGCACCTAGTCAAGATTCACTTTCGTGCATCAATCCTGCTATAACCATGCAGGGTGTGGTGGTGTCGCCTGCCCAAAATGTAAATTATGAATGGAATGCAATGTCACCCATAGGCAATATTGTAAGTGGCAGCAGCACGGCCGCACCTGTTATAAATCAACCTGGCATTTATGTGGTAACTGTTTCCGACACAGAGGTGGGTTGTGTAGCTTCTTTTGAAGTGGAGGTGCCTTCTGGCGAAGTGTATGGTGTGGACGTAAGCACTATGGTGTTGCCAAATGTTATTACAGCAAATAGCGATGGTAAAAATGATTTTTGGGCGCCATATTTAGCATCCAATGCGAGTTTGGATTTAGCTACTGTGTTTGATGTATATGAGTTAAAAGTATTTAATAGATGGGGTCAAATAATTTTTGAATCAACCTCAGGCAATAGCAAGTGGAAGGTGGGCGATGCTGATGAAGGCACATATTTCTACACGCTAATATTTGAAACCACTTGTGGCGAGGGTGTAAAGGGCACAAAAGAAGGCCACATAACTGTGCTGCGTTAGATTTTTGGTTGGTCTATTTCCTGCAACAATTGTTTGAAATATGCTGGCGATTGCAACATGCGCGAACCATACCAGCTGAACATTTCACCATCTACCAGCATCACTTTAGTGTTGGGCAAAATTTTCGAAAAATGAGTTATATGCTTTTCAGCAAATGGAAAAGGCTCTGATGATAGTAGCAACAATTCAGGATGAGATTGTATTAATTGCTCTTCGGTAATTTCAGGATAACGCGAATTATTTGCATTGGCAAATACATTTTGCAAACCGCATCTGTGCAGCATATCGTTTATAAATGTGTGTCTGTTTATCGTCATCATTGGGTTGTTCCAAATAAGATAAACTGCACTATGCTTTGGCACTGAAGGAATAAATTGAAACTTAGATTTTATATCTGATGTTAGTTGCGAGGCCTCATTAGTTTTATTCACTAGTTGGCCTATGCTTCCTATCATATCCAAAGCTTGGTCAAGTGTGTTTATATCGCTTATCCACACCGGAAAATGCTTGCTCAATTCCGAAATTTGAGTCATTTCATTTTCTTCTTTATTGGCTATGATTACATCAGGTTTAAGTTGTAGTATGGTATCTAAATCTATATTCTTAGTGCCACCAACTCTTTTCTTTTTCTTATACCAATCATTAGGATGAATGCAAAACTTTGTTATTCCAACTACTTCATTTTCCAAACCTAAATAATGCAGCATTTCTGTTTGCGATGGCACAAGCGATATAATGCGTGCCGGTGGCCATTGCACATCCACAGAGTGCCCCATTTGGTCAGTAAATGTTTTAAGCATAAAGGAATAAAAAAAAGTAAATCTGAGGACTTTATGATTTATTCATTGCAGATGTTGCCAAAATTGGAAAGGACTATAAGAAAATCGGTCATGTCCACAATAAGGTCGTTGTTCAAATCACCTAAACAATTGGTGCCTGCACAATCCATAGCCCCAATTATGATGAACATATCGTTTATAGTTATTACCAAATCGCCATCTAGGTCAGCGCACAGTGGTAGTTCCATTGGGTCTAATATGTCGTTACAATTGTTATCGGTATTGCTTTGCGTGCCTGGTGCATTGGGGTATACACTGGCATTTGTATCATCGCAGTCGTTGCTTTGGCTAATGTAATTTTCGGGTTGCGAGCATGAAACCACAAAGCTATTGGCATCGCCAAAACCATCATTGTCAGCATCATGGTACCACACCTGTATGGGTTGCACACTTATGGCCACAGGCCTGGTGTAGGTGTTGAATAAGCCTTGCACGGCAATGTGGAAATTTAGATTTTCATCAAAGAAATTAGATGTCGTAATTATAACATCGATAGTATCGGGTGCCTGTGCATTTAATAAATCATAGCTGGCTTGCGCATCGGCCGGCAAGCCGTTAAATGTTATAGAATAAGGTCCAGTAAAACCTTGTTTTAAAATAATTTGCACATGAACATCTTCATTGGCACATACCAAACTAGGGGCAACTACTTCTATAAAATTGGGCTGTACTATAAACAGACCATTATATATATCAGTAAGCGGAATGACACCGCTATGAAAATAAGGATAGTTCATCCATTCTGAATCGAAAGTAGCGCTGTTGCTCAGTGGATAATGGTCAAAGTAGGCAACCTGTTTTAATGTAGTGTCTGCTATGTTGGTTACATCTAATATCTGCAAACCTGCTGTATAGTTGCTCTGATAACTGAGGTTGCCCAGTATGTATTGATTATGGTCTATGGCTGCGGTGCTGCCATTGTGCACTCCCATAAATATGGGCGCATCTAAATCATGCATATCCCAAATAAGTGTGCGTGTGGCTGCAAGTGCAAAATTCTGTTCGTCCAGTTCATCGTCCATAAGCAAGTAGCCACCATCTGGTGTTAAGCAGCCTTGGTGGCAGTATGCAGGATTAGGATATGCTGATGATGATATGAGTGTAATGTCAGATGGATTAGTAACATCTGCTACAATAAATAGAGTGGGAGCTGAGCCATTAAAACAAAAGGCAATGGTGCGGCCTATATAATCCTCATCGGGTCCGTTGTATAACTGCACCATGGCCTCGTGGGTGTAACCGCTACCATCGTACCCACCTGCAATAACAGGAGCTAGGGGATTTTGAATATTGACCACATGTAGGCCTCCGCTATAGGTGTTGGTACCGCACGCAAAAAGATAACCTGAATTTTCGTCTATCACTAGAGAGTGGCACTTGCCAAATTGGTTGTAATGAGCTGTCTCCGCAAAAACGAGTGGTGGGTTTATCACATTGCGAAGCAGAGTAAGGTCAAATACCTGCAGTCCATGGCCACTAGCTTCGCTGCCCACAAAAAGGTAATTCTGATAAGTACGCAATGTGCGCCAAAGTGAGTTGGATGTGTGCGAAGGCAATCGGCCTAAGTATATTGGCTGTGTGGGTGTGCTAATGTCAAAAAATCCAACTCCTGTGCTCATTCCTAACAATGCATATTCGGTACCATCAAGCGGATCGGTCCAGCCCCACACCTCGTTAGTGCTTGCACCGCCTATTGTTTCAGGTGCTACGTGCGCTAGCAGGTCCACATTTTGACAAGGATATTCTCCTGCATAACCATCTTCACAAAGTGTTTGTGCCATGAACGATGCGGGAAAAAGAAACGACAATAGAATTACTAAACGCATTTTTTTATATTGAATAATTGAGATGAAAAAGTGCATGCTAAATTAAGGTAACATTAAGCACGTAATGCATTGTAACATTAGTGCAGAATGGATTGCTGACCGAATTGTTGCTTATAGCTTTTGGTGTTTAATATTTTATTTTTTGTTAGAACAAATGGGACTTTTTAGCGGTTTCTTCACTGCATGAAAATTATAATAAGTGGTGGCAGTGGTTTAGTTGGTTCACGGCTAATACCCATGCTTTTGCAACAAGGACACATGGTAGTAAATCTTACTACCAATAAGTCATTGACTAATGTATCCAAAAATGGAAGTGTAAATTCCTATTGGAATCCGACTAAAAATGAAATAGACATAAACCAACTAAGTGGAATAGACGCGGTAATAAATCTTGCAGGATACTCTGTGGCCAACAAATGGACTGATGCCAACAAGGATATAATGGTGCGCAGCAGAATAGATTCTACACGCACCTTAGTTTCTGCTTTGAGCAAGCATGGCATTACACCTAATGTTTTTATTAGTGCAAGCGCGGCTGGTTACTACGTAGCATCTGATAAACCTATGGCTGAAAATGCCGCGGCAGGCATTGATTTTTTAGCTACATTAACCAAAGATTGGGAAGCAGAGTTGGAGCCTATGAAACAAACAGCTGTGCGCCTTGTGGTAATGCGAATAAGTGTTGTGCTAGATGCTAACGAAGGAGCTTTGGGCAAAATGATTCCGTTTTTCAAACTTGGACTTGGCTCGGCTGTGGGCAGCGGCAAGCAACTAGTGTCGTGGATTCATTTAGATGATTTATGTGGTTTTATCCTTCATGCCATCAATACTGCAGATGTAAAAGGAGTATACAACCTGGCCTCGCCACAAGTGCTTACCAACAAAGCTTTTTCAGCTGGCATTGCCAAGGCTTTGCATAAGCCCTTTTTCTTGCCCAACATTCCTACATTTATTATTAAAATAATCTTTGGGCCTATGTCGGCATTGGTGTTGCAAAGCAGAAACTTGGACTCAAAGCGACTGACCAATTCCGGTTATACTTTACAATTTTCTTCCATTGATAGTGCTTTAAGCCACATTTTTGCCCCAAAGAAATAATAGGCATGAAAGAAGAAATAGTGGTAATGTGGTTTAGACGCGATTTGAGATTGGATGACAATGCAGCACTTTACAGAGCGCTAAAGTCTGGTGCGCGCGTATTGCCAATATTTATTTTCGATTCCAACATTTTAGACGCGCTTTCTTCAAAGCAAGATGCGCGTGTTACCTTCATTCATCAGGAGGTGGCAAGGTTAAAAATGGATCTTGAAAAGATGGGCTCTTCTTTACTCACTTTTAATACTACGCCAGTACAGGCTTTTAGCCAATTGCTGAAAGATTATAATGTAACAAAAGTGTTTAGCAATCGCGACTATGAAACATACGCGCAGCAGCGCGACAGAGAAATATTTGAGCTGTTGGCTAAATCTAATATTGAATTTAAAGGCGCCAAAGACCACGTGATTTTTGAAAAAGATGAAGTGACAAAAGATGATGGAAAGCCCTATACCGTGTTTACTCCATACAGCAAAAAGTGGAAGGCAAAACTGAATGAATACTATATAAAGCCCTATTCTACAGAAAAGTATTTTAAAAACTTGTTGCCATGCAAGCCGCTTAAAATGCACACATTGGCCGAAATGGGATTTGATAAATCTGAATTAGATTTTCCTGGGCGCAAGGCCAATATAGACATCATTAAGAACTACGAAAAGTATAGAGATATTCCTTCAATGGCTGGTACTTCGCGCTTGTCGTTGCATTTAAGGTTTGGCACCATAAGTATTCGCAAGCTTACTGCAATTGCAAAACAGCAAAGCGAAAAATGGCTCAACGAACTTATTTGGCGAGATTTCTATCAGATGATTTTGTGGCATTTTCCGCACACTGAAAAAGATAGTTTTAAGCCACAATACGACCGTATAGAATGGGTAAATAATGAAGAGCACTTTAAGAAATGGTGCGCAGGCACTACAGGCTACCCAATAGTAGATGCGGGCATGCGCGAATTGAATGCCACAGGTTTTATGCATAATAGAGTGCGCATGGTGGTAGCAAGTTTTCTTACCAAACATTTATTGATAGACTGGCGCTGGGGCGAAAAATATTTTGCAGAAAAGTTGTTGGATTATGAATGTGCAAGCAACATAGGTGGCTGGCAGTGGGCTGCAGGTTGTGGTTGCGATGCAGCGCCTTATTTCCGCATATTCAATCCCGAAAGTCAAACCCAAAAATTTGATCCGGAATTTAAATACATCAAAAAGTGGGTACCTGAGTATGGTACGCTAAAATATCCGCTGCCTGTAGTGGACCATAAACTGGCGCGCGAACGTTGTTTGGAAACATACAAGAAAGCAGTAAAGGCTTAAATGCCATTACAACATTAAGAAAGCAAAGGGTATAAGGTTTACCTTCGCCACCATGTATCTTTTTTACAATTCGCAAGCTACACCAGGAGCCACAGTGCTGCTAGATGCAGGCGAGGCTGTGCACATAGCCAAGGTGCTACGCAAAAAGGAGGGCGACACCCTGCAACTTACTGATGGTAAGGGTAAGCTTTATGAAGGCACGCTGCATCTTTCCAAACGCGAGGCAGCAGTGGTTCTCAAATCATTCGAAATAAAACCTCCGCGCAAGCAAATATTAGAACTAGCCATAGCGCCTACTAAAAATCAGGACAGGTTGGAGTGGTTTATAGAAAAAGCTGTAGAGATAGGGGTGGAGAAGATTACGCTTTTGCATTGCGAACATTCTGAGCGCGTACACATACGCGAGGAGCGCCTGCACAGGGTGGCAGCAGCCGCCATGAAACAAAGTTTAAAGTTTTATTTGCCTGAAATAACTGCACCAATTGAATTTAAAAAATGGGTTGCACAGGCCAATCAGTCCAACAGATGCATAGCTCATTGCCATGCAGATGTTGAAAAAGTTTTTCTGCAAAATGCGCTAAAAGGCCACGCTCATAGCGCTATAGCCATAGGTCCTGAAGGCGATTTTTCGGTAAATGAAGTTAACTTAGCCCACACACATGGTTTTGTTTCGGTAAGTTTAGGCCACGCCAGACTGCGCACCGAAACTGCAGCTATGTGCGCTGTGCATACTTTTGAGTTAGTTCATCAGTTGCCCTAATGCCTAACTAAAAAAACTCTATGAACACCGAAAAACACAATCCTACACGAACACTCACCACACTGCTTATTTTATTTTGCATAGTGCTGCTACTCTATGTGCTTAAGCCGGTTCTTATGCCATTATTGTTCGCTATTCTGCTAGCAGCCATTGTATTTCCGGTAGTTAATTTTTTGCTGAAAAGGTGTCATCTGGGTCATGGGCTTACATCGCTATTGGGTGTTTTAATTATTAGTTTTTTTGTTATTTCTGCTATAGTTATTGTCTTCAACCAATTCAATAAATTCAGTGCGGATAGTCAATTATATATCGATAAGTTCTCAGAAATATATTATGGGTCCATTAATTATTTAGAAGATAATACCATAGTAGATGTTACTTTTTTCAGAAACCTAGAGATGCCTCAGTTCAGCACTATTTGGGCAAAGTCTGGTGACAGTATAACTTCTGTATTTTCATCAGCTTCTTCATTTGTAGGCGACATGCTTATGGTGCCGCTATACATGTTTTTTATTCTTTTCTATCGCACATTTCTTATAGAGTTTGTGTACAGGGCATTCCCCACTATTTCGCACGAACGTATGAATGCTGTGCTAGGCGGTTTGTACGATGTAGTGCAGAATTATTTAAGAGGCCTTTTGCTAGTTATGTTCATAGTAGGGCTGCTCAATAGCATAGGGTTGCTCATTCTGGGTGTAGACAATGCCGTGTTCTTTGGGTTTTTAGCAGCTTCGCTTATGCTTATACCATATATAGGAATTTTTATTGGCTCTTTGCTACCTGCACTGGTGGCGCTTGTTACCAAAGATTCTTATTGGTATGCCGTGGGAGTTATAGGCATATTTGCTTTTGTCCAGTTTCTCGAAAGTAATTTTATAACACCTAAAATTACCGGAAGTAAAATGAGCATGAATGCTTTTATTTCCATTGTATCGTTGTTTGTTTTCGGTATACTTTGGGGCACTATTGGATTAGTGTTAGCGCTTCCGCTTACAGCCATGCTCAAAGTAATTTTTGACCATAGCGATAGTTTAAAAGCATGGGGTTTTCTCATAGGTGAAACAGAAGATTATCATACTAAAAAAAGCAGTATGCGCTGGATGAATATGCGCATGAAACATTTTAAAAAAGAGACAGGACCAAATCCATAAAGTCTAAAAATAGGTTTAGGATAAATTCCGAAAATGAAAAAATATAACTGTTACATCAAACGGATTATTGGAGAAATATGAAATCATTTTATTCAAAAAATTTTAGATTAGGCATATTAGGTGGCGGCCAGTTAGGACGCATGTTTATACAAGAGGCTATGAACTACGATGTGCGCATTTCGGTGTTAGACCCCGCAGCCGATGCGCCTTGCAGTGCTTATGCGCACGAGTTTGTACAGGGCAGTTTCAACGATTTTGAAACAGTACATAAGTTTGGTAAAAATTTGGACGTGCTTACCATAGAAATAGAGCATGTTAACATTGAAGCTCTGGAGGCCTTGCACAGCGAAGGAGTTAAAATTTTTCCCACGCCTGCTTCGCTTCGCATTGTGCAAGACAAGGGTTTGCAAAAAGAATTTTATGAAAAAAACGGAATTGCCACAGCACCATTTGTGCTAATAAATAACAAAGAAGAAATTTTAAATTATCAGCACAAATTTCCCCTTATGCAAAAAATGCGCAAGGGCGGATACGATGGCAAAGGAGTGCAGGTGCTTCGGCATGAGGGCGACTTGCAAGCAGCATTTAATGTGCCTTCGGTGCTGGAACAAATGATAGATTTTGAAAAAGAAATTTCATTAATTATTGCCCGAAATGAAGTGGGAGAAATAGCCACATTTCCGCTTGTAGAGATGGAATTTAATGCGGAGGCCAACTTGGTGGAGTTTCTGCACAGTCCGGCTAATGTGTCGGCACAAGTGGAGGAGCAGGCTATGCAATTGGCTAAACTAATAGTAGAAAAATTGAATTTTGTAGGGCTACTCGCAGTGGAAATGTTTGTAGATAAAGACGGCAAGGTGTGGGTAAATGAAATAGCACCGCGCCCTCACAATAGTGGGCATCATACTATCGAGGCTTGCATAACATCGCAATACGAGCAGCATTTGCGCAGCATTCTCAACTTGCCACTTGGCGCTACTGCACTCGTAAATCCAGCTGTTATGATAAATCTACTTGGCGAAAAAAATCATACCGGACCTGTTCATTATCATGGTTTAGATGAAGCCATGAAAATGTCTGGCGTGCATATACATTTATATGGTAAGTCAGACACTAAGCCTTTTAGAAAAATGGGCCATGTTACTTGCACTGCAGCTACTCTGGAAGCAGCTATTACCACAGCGCGCAAAGTAGCATCCATGATTAAAGTAGTCTCGCAAGCCTAAGATGGCTCACTTGTAAGTATCATCAAATTGTCACATTCTGCTCCTAGGGCGGTGTATTCTCATAAGAATGCTATGCCTTGCCATTGCATACAAGTATCATTGCACTCGCAATATTTTTTTTGAGCAGATATAATTTTATTTAATAATAAGGAAGTAGTAATGGCAAGTACTGATAACACTAACCAAGAGAAGAAAAAAATAACCAAGGCCGGACTTAGCAAGGCTTTTGGTGTTTTTAATTATTTGAAACCCTATGCGTTTCTTTTTGCTATTGGTCTGCTATTATTAGTAGTTTCAGGTCTTTTGGTCATAGTCATTACCGCATTGCTTGGCCAGTTGGTTAGCCCTGCCATGGGCAATTTGCCGGGCGGTGCCATCACACAAAATATTGTGGCCAAACTGCACATTGCCCAATCTTGGGGCAACACAGGTATGGTGCTTACGGCTTTGGTAGGTTTACTCATTATACAGGGTGTGTTCAGTTTTTTCAGAATTTATATATTCTCATATGTTACAGAAAATGCTATGCTGGCCTTGCGCAACGATGCATACAGCACCATTATAAGAATGCCAATGCAGTTTTTTAACGAACGCAGAGTAGGCGATTTAAGTAGCCGATTAAGCAGCGATATTACTACGGTGCAAGAAACGCTTACTACCACCTTTGCTGAGTTTATAAGGCAGACAGTCATAATTGTAGTAGGTCTTGGTTGGCTTGTTTCATATTCATACAAGCTCACATTGGTAATGCTTTGCACACTGCCTGTAATGATTATAGTGATGGTGCTCTTTGGCAGATACATACGCAAATTGGGCAAAAACACGCAAGACAAGGTGGCCGAAAGCAGCGTTATTGTCAACGAGTCGCTTACAGGAATAGTAAATGTAAAAAGCTTTGCAAATGAGCGATATGAAATCAACCGCTTTCTAGATAGCATACGCACTATAAAGGCAATAGCCATGCGCAGTGCGGTATGGCGTGGCATGTTTGGCACATTCATTATCATTTTCTTATTTGGTGCCTTAGGCCTTGTAATGGGTGTCGGCAAGCATTTAGAAGATATAGGGGAGTTGGCCCCTGGCATACTTAGCCAGTTTGTATTTATTACAGGCTTGGTGGCCGGCAGTATTGGCGGTCTTGCTGCCCAAATGGGCACCTTGCAGCGCAGCATTGGCACTATAGAAAGTGTTATGGAAATATTGAGTTTTAAAACCGAAGCCATTGACATTAACGCATCTGAAAAACCAAAGACTTTAAAAGGAGAGGTTACTTTTAATAACGTGAGTTTTCATTACCCATCTAGGCCCGATATTGGGGTGCTGCGCAATGTCTCATTCCAGGCTGGCGAGGGGCAGCAAATAGCGCTTGTTGGGTCCAGTGGTTCGGGCAAAAGCACCATAGCTGCCTTGTTGCAGCAGTTTTATTTGCCTGATAATGGTGCTGTTCTTTTTGACGGTAAGCCGGCAAGTAATTATACACTCACTGAGTTGCGCAGCCAAACCGCCTTTGTGCCACAGGAGGTTATACTTTTTGGTGGCACTATTAGAGAAAATATTGCCTATGGCCGACCAGGTGCGTCTAGCGAAGAGATAAGACAGGCGGCTAAAAAAGCCAATGCCCTTGATTTTATTGAATCGTTTCCAGAGAAAATGGAAACTGTAGTAGGGGAACGCGGCATTCAACTTAGCGGTGGTCAGCGTCAGCGCATAGCCATAGCCAGGGCCGTATTGCGCAATCCTACCATACTTATACTGGACGAGGCCACCAGCTCGCTCGACAGTGAAAGCGAAAAGCAAGTGCAAGATGCTTTGGACCTGCTTATGAAGGGTCGCACCAGCATTGTTATAGCACATAGGCTCTCCACCATTCGCAATGCAGACAAGATAATAGTGTTGGAGCAAGGCACCATAAAGGAAGAAGGCACACACGAACAATTGTTGGCCCGCGAAAATGGTGTGTATAAAAGGCTCAATGATTTTCAATTTGAAAGCACACAATCGTAAGTATGATTAGCGAGTAGTACATACATTCGCACCCTTATTTATATAGAACTACCATTTACATGTCACAGATAGAACTTTTGTTGCCTAAAATGGGCGAGAGCGTGGCGGAAGCTACCATTATAAAATGGCTTAAGAATGAAGGCGATGCGGTGAAAGCCGATGAGCCTATAATAGAAATAGCCACGGATAAAGTAGACAGCGAGGTGCCCGCACCTGAAGATGGCATACTTACCAAACGCATGGTAAACGAAGGAGATGTGGTGCAAGTAGGCCAGCCTATAGCCATTATTTCCAGCGGTGCCGCTACCGCTGCGCCAGCCCCTGTGGTAGTTGCTGCCGCACCTGCGGCTGCGCCAGTTCCTGCAGCACAAGTGCCATACGTGCCTGCAGCTGTGACCGAGGCACCATCGGCAGAGGGCGAATCTGGCCGTTTTTATTCGCCACTTGTGCGCAACATAGCCAAGGAAGAAGGTATAGCCATGCAAGAGTTAGAGCGCATTACTGGCAGTGGTCAGGGTGGCCGTGTTACTAAAGCAGATGTGCTCAATTATGTTGCTAACAGAACTTCTGTAGGCACAACACCAAGCGCTATTTCTGCAGCAGCAGCATCTGCTGCGCAGGTTATGAATGCACCTGCAGCCACCAATGGCAAGGTAGAAACGTCCGCAGCAGCGCCTGCCGCACCTGCCAAGCCAAAACCAGCCATATCAGTAGGTCCAAACGATGAGATAATAGAAATGGACCGAATGCGCAAGCTCATATCAGTAAACATGGTAATGAGCAAGCAAACGTCTGCCCACGTTACTTCATTTGTAGAGGCAGATGTAACCAACATGGTAATGTGGCGCGAGAAAAACAAGAAAAGTTTTGAAGCCAAGGAGAAAGAAAAACTCACATTTACCCCACTCTTTATTGAGGCTGTAGTCAAGGCTATCAAAGATTTTCCAAACATCAACGCATCGGTAGATGGCGATAGAATAATCATACGCAGAGACATCAACATAGGAATGGCAGCAGCCCTGCCAAGCGGCAACCTTATAGTGCCCGTTATCAAAAATGCTGACCAGTACAATTTGGTAGGCCTGGCCAAAAAGGTAAACGACTTGGCCGGAAGAGCGCGCCTAAACAAACTTACTCCCGATGAAATATCTGGTGGTACTTATACCCTAAGCAATGTGGGCACCTTTGGCAATGTTATGGGTACGCCCATCATCAACCAGCCACAGGTGGCTATTTTAGCTGTAGGTGCTATACGCAAAAAGCCGGCAGTTATAGAAACACCTTATGGCGACACGTTGGGCATTAGGCACATGATGTTCCTTAGCCACAGCTACGACCACCGCGTGGTAGATGGTGCCTTGGGAGGCAGTTTTGTACGCAGAGTGGCTGATTATTTGGAGGCTTTTGACATTAACAGAGAAGTGTAATCTTCTTGCTAAATATGCTTTGTTATTATGTTGGCAATGATGCTAACAAATTGCAATTTCTACATTTTCAAGTACTTAAATACTTATAAGAATTTCCATTATATTCGTGCGCTTCTAAAACGCAATACATTACTATTCATTACTATGAAACGTTTTTTATCTATTATTCTTTTTGCTTTCTATTCATTAACCAGTTATGCGCAAGGTGGCGGAGACGAAACTGCAAGTTTCTCTGAAGCCAATAAGCAAATGGAGGAAAAGCAATGGCAAACGAGTATCAACTCTTGGAAATCCCTTTTAGAAAGTGAACCAAACAACGCCAATATCAATTACAAAATTGGATATTGTTTGCTTCAAACTGCTAATTCTAAAAAGGAGGCATTGCAATATTTGGAGGCAGCTTCAATGCAAAAGTTGAGCAAAAACTACGATCCTAACGACCCTTATGAGAAAAAGGCGCCCTTGTTGTCTTTGTTCTATTTGGGCAAGGCGCAGGCGTTGAACTTGCAGCTTGACGAGGCTATACTTAGCTACCAAACACTGGAGAAAAAACTTAGCAAAAAGCATATCATGCGCTCTGAGTTAGAGCATGAAATAGCTATGTGCGAAGAGGCAAAGCGCCAAATGGCCAACCCTAAAAATTTCATCATTACCAATATTGGTCCTGTTGTAAATAAAGAAACTAACGACTATAGCCCTGTACTTTCATTAGATGAATCTACGCTTTTCTTCACTGCACGTAAACTTCGTCCTGACACCAGCAATAGTGGTTTGTCGGATTTCGATACTGGCGAGTTTAAGGAAGACGTTTATGCAGCTTACAAAAGCGAAGAAGGTGTATGGAGCGAACCCGAATTATTGGACAAGACCATTAACAGTGACGACCACGATGCTACTATTAGTGTTGCGCCCGATGGTCAAACACTATTTGTATACCGCGACAAATTAGGCGATGGTCAATTATTAGAAAGTAAATTGATAGGTGAAACTTGGAGCGAGCCTGTTCTATTAGGTTCAGATATAAATACTGCTTCTTGGGAAACGCACGCTACCATATCAGCCGATGGAAATACGCTTTATTTCGTAAGCGACCGCCCAGGTGGTTTTGGTAAGCGCGACATTTACAAATGTGTAAAATTGCCTAATGGCGAGTGGAGCCGTGCATTAAATATAGGTACCAACATCAACACATTGTATGATGAGGATGCACCTTTCTTAACTGCTGATGGAAAGACACTTTATTTTGCATCGCGCGGTCACAATAGCATGGGCGACTTTGACATTTTCCGCTCCAAGCTTGGCGAAGATGGCGAGTGGAGTGCACCAGAGAATATGGGCTATCCTTTGAATACTGTGGATACTGACGTATTCTTTGTACCTATGGCAGATGGCCGCAGAGCTTATTACTCATCATCTAAAGATGGTGGTTATGGCCTGCGCGACATTTATCTAGTAGATATGCCAGACCTAACAGAAGCATCTAACCTTGCAGTATTAAAAGGATTCATTATAGCTCCTGAGGGCGAAGAATTGCCAGAGGATATACGCATACTGGTTACAAATCAGAAAAGCAATGAGATAACTGAATACCGTCCGCGTAAACGCGATGGTGGTTATTTGGCCATACTTGCTCCTTGCACACCATACCACATAGAGTATTTCAAAGGTGCTGAAATGATAAAGGACGAGGACATTAACGTGCCTTGCGAAGCAGCATTTACTGAAATTGAGCGCGAGGTATATATAGTACCGGTGCTTATAAATAAGGCAGAACCTAAGCCTAAGCCAGACCCTATAGTAGTGAAACCACCAGTGGAAGAAGAAGTAATTGTGACACCACCTACTCCAAAAGAAGGCGAAATAGCTGTTTTAGGTTTCGATTCTAAAGACCCCATCAAACGTCAGTTCTTAAAGGAAAAAGGATTCGCGCAATACTCTCGTTATTTTGTGTATGACTTCCACGAGTTTGGAACTACTGAGAAAGAATTTGCCCTATTTATTGAAGATGTAAATACGCTTATAGAAATGGGTAAAAAACCTGTATTGACTATTGAAGCCTCTGCTTCGCGCGTTCCATCATCACGCTTTAAGAGCAACGAAGAGCTGGTGGAGAACAGAAGCAAAACTGCTCATGATCAGGTGCGCGATGAGTTAAAGAAACATGGCAAGGAAGAAGGTGTGCACTACACTTTTGGTACTCCTACCTCTTTAGTACAAGGTAAAAAGTATGAGAAGGATGCAACCAAGAACCGCCTCATTTATGAGCAGTCTCAATACATCAAAATAAAAGCTCAAGGATAATTTATAAGAAAGCCTTATTGCCTATATGGCATAAAAATGAATTGTAACAGAAAGTAAAAAGAACTTTGTGATATTTTCATAGGAAACCCTCCGGATACTCCCACCCGGAGGGTTTCTTTTGCTACCTGAATCAGCTAATAAGTTGATTCGCTACTCTCTAATGAAGTGAACGCATATTTATTCAGCAATATTTTAGCTGAACAAAAAAAAAGTAATAACCCCTCCATTCTAAATGAAACTTAATCTTAAAAAACCTCTTGCATTTTTTGACCTGGAAACCACTGGCACAGATGTGGGCAAAGACCGCATAGTAGAAATAGCTATAGTGAAAGTAATGCCTGATGGACAAGTACACAGCATGCCAGGTGGAGCTGATGGTGATAAAAGACTTATAATAAACCCTAGTGTGCCCATCCCGTTGGAAGCAAGCATGGTGCATGGTATATATGATGCTGATGTAAAGGATGCTCCATTGTTTGCCGATGTAGCTCCAAAAATTTTCAAGTTTATTTTCGATTGCGATTTGGGTGGCTTTAACTCAAACAAATTTGATGTCCCCTTGTTAGCTGAAGAGTTCTTAAGGGCTGGTATTGATTTTACTTTGGAAGGTCGCAGCCTGGTAGATGTGCAAATAATATTTCACATGATGGAGCCACGCACATTAAAAGCTGCTTATAAATTTTATTGCAATAAAAACTTAGAAGGTGCGCACGAGGCATTGGCCGACACCATGGCTACCTACGAAGTATTTACCGCCATGCTAGAGAAATATGATGGTGTGGAGTATGAGGATAATAAGGGCAACAAATCTATTCCCGTAGTAAATGATATAGAAACAATCTTTAGATTAACCGAGCGCAGAAAAAGAGTGGACCTGGTAGGTCACATTCAGCTGAACGATAAACAAGAGAAAATTTTTGCATTTGGCAAATACAAAGGCATGCTTGTAGAAGAGGTGCTAACGCGCGACAAGGGATATTTCAACTGGGTTATGCAGGCAGATTTTCCGTTGTATACCAAAAAGGTGTTGGCTGAAATAAAGAATGGCATGCAGATAAATTAATAATTAAAACTATTTATAAAAGCATTTATTAATGGACAAGAATGTTTTAGAACAACTGGAGGAGTGCACCCAATGGCTGCGCAATCATGGCATTACAAGCCCTGAGATAGGTATTGTACTTGGCTCAGGTTTGGGCGATTTGGCAAACAACATAACTGTAGAAAAATCTTTTAGTTACAATGTAGTGCCGCATTTGCCCATGGCCACGGTGGAGTTTCATTTTGGTAAATTAATTTACGGAAAGTTAGAAGGCAAGCAGGTGCTGGCCTTTCAAGGAAGATTTCATTACTACGAAGGGCACAGTATGGAAGAGGTAGTGATGCCTGTGCGAATAATGAAAATGCTTGGTGCGAAATGTGTATTGCTTAGCAATGCCGCAGGAGCCATCAATTTAAATTTTGTAAAGGGCGACTTAATGGTAATAAACGACCATATCAATTTCCAATCGGCCAATCCGCTGCGCGGAAGCAACTTGGATGAATTGGGCCCTCGTTTTCCTGACATGTCGTGCCCGTATGATGCGGCACTTAATGCTAAGCTGAAAGAAATAGCTAAAGCAAAAAATATAACCTTGCACGAAGGCGTATATGCTAGTGTGCAGGGCCCTAATTTGGAAACACGCGCTGAGTACCGCATGATGCGCCTATTAGGTGCTGATGCTGTAGGTATGAGCACAGTGCCTGAGGTTATTGCATGCAATCACATGTCGTTGCCATGTTGCTGCGTGTCGGTACTTACAGATGTGTGCGACCCAGATAATCTAAAGCGCACCACGCTTGAGGAAATAATAGAGACGGCTAAAAAATCTGAAACCAAAGTTTCTGAATTATTCCTAGAGCTTATAAAATCGCTATAGAAATAAGAAGCATTTATAATTTAATAATGCGCATAGTTTGGCCACCATCAGTGGTGGCTATGTACACGCCTACCGGCCATTCTGAGGTGTCTATCTGATTTACTCTTACCAAATTTTGGAGCAGTGCTCCTGTGGCTGAGTATATCTTAAGACTTGTGCTTTGCTTAAGGTAAAGAAGATCATGTATAGGATTGGGGTAAGCAAACAATTCATTAGTTGCACTTTCTTGAATATTTATTGTACCCTCGTTGTTACTAGCCTCAGGCGTAGGTCCTGAAAAGAATACCCATTGCTCAGCACCATCTGATATTCTTCCAAGCGAGGTATCAGGTGCTATATATGTCCATGCTATTTCATCTACCACGGTGAAGCCATCGGGGCTATAAAATCCTAAGTACTCACCATTGTTACTCAATCTGAAATTGGTATGCAGCACCCCTTGTTCTTGGTCAGCATCTGCCCAAAAAAGTAACCATCCGTTGGCTGGCACTGTTACGCTATCGGCAAAGCTGGTAGGAACAATCCATTTGGTAGGAACCTCTGCATTATCACTAAAGTAATATCCACCAATATTTACATCAAAATTATTTGGATTGTATATCTCAAACCAATCTTCTAATTCGTCCATATTATCCAATATACCATTTTGATTGGCTGCCATCAATTCATTTATGTACAGATTTTGAGGTTGCACAAATACAAGCGCATTACTCACTGTAGGTGTGGGCTGTGTGAATACTATGCTATTAGCAGAACCATCATTTTGTCGGCCATAACTTTGATTGTTAGGCACACTGGTATAGTTGTACGTATCCACACTTGCACCATCGGGTCCTTCAATTACTATTTGACCACCTGTAGTGCCAAGTGTAATAGGGGCGTGGTTAGTATCATCTTGTATATCGCCATCGCACCACACTAGCATAAACCCGCCAGGAGGTATTACAGTTCTATAAGGGTTATTGTTAGGTACAGTCCATGCGGCATTGCCATTCACCGTTATTGTGTAATTAGCAAGGTTTACCTGATAGGTGTTTGGATTATATATTTCAAACCACGGGTCAAACTCACCTTGTAAATCATCATAGTAATTTGTTTGTGCAGCTTGCACTTCGTTTACAAAAAGTAAATCGGAGGCTTGAATTTCTGCATTGTTGTCGGCAAAAGTTGTGTTGTTAAAGAATTGCCAGTTGGCACATCCATCGCATACGCGGCCATAACTTACATCGGTGCCTTGCTGGCCAAATGTTACGCTGTCTATAATGGTTGTGGCATCAGGCGCGGTTAGAATAAACATTTCGCCATCGGCACTTAAGGTGAAGCTGTTTACATGGTCTTCGCCTTGGTTGCCATCATTGTCCACCCAAAATACTATAAAGTTATTGGGCAATACTGTTGTTACACCGGCATTTGTATTGGGTATTAACCACTTGTCCAAACTATCAGGATCATCGCTCAGGTAATAGCCTGCAAGGTTGGTTATACCACTACCGGGTGGGTTGTAAATTTCAACCCAGTCATCAGTTTCAAAAAAATCGTCCATCATACCTGCGCTATTGTTAGCTACCAGCTCATTTATACGAAGGTTCAGATTTTGGCCATTTGCCATAAATGAAATGGTAATAAGGCAAAGGGCGGCTATATTTTTAATCATTAGTTATGGAGAAAATTAGTGTCTTATTTTTAATTCTATAGTAAGTGAAGTGGTCAAATATCAGTACATGCAATTTAATAAAAACCCTGCTGTGTTATAGTGGTCTGCTATTATTTCTGTAGAGTAGAAAAATATGCTTAACTGAACATTCGCTTTACTGTGGCTAATATTATTTTCATATCACCTACAAAACTATTGTTTTGTACATAGTGCAAGTTAAGAGCCAGCTTAGCAGGCATTATTTCATTTATATAAACTTCTTCAGGGTTATTTGCTTTAGCAAGCAGTGCACTTTCTTCGTAATAAAGCAGCGATGCATAATCTGTAATACCCGGTTTTATGGTAAGCACTTTTTTTTGTTCGTCATTGTATAGGCTAGTATAGCGCGGCACTTCTGGTCTGGGACCTACTGTGCTCATGTCGCCTATTAGCACATTCCATAGTTGTGGTAGTTCGTCCACTTTATATTTTCTCAGTATATAGCCCACATTGGTTATTCTATTGTCGCGTGCGCCCACAGTAAGCTGCCCTTGGCTTTCAGCATTTGGGTGCATGGTTCTAAATTTCCAAAGTTTAAAAGGTTTATAATCTTTGCCTGTGCGTATTTGCCCAAAAAATATTCCTCCTTTGCTGTCAGTCATTACAGCTATACTCATAGCTATAAGCACAGGCGATAGCGCAACAAGCATGAAAAATGAAAATATGATATCGAAAAGTCTTTTGCTCATTTTTGATAGTTACATAACCGAGCGAATGGATTGCATAACCACTTGTGATACAAACTTCACATCTTCATCGCTCAGGTCATAGTACACAGGCAGCGAAATTTCTGCTGAGTAGTTGTTCCATGCATTAGGATAGTCTGTCATTTTATATCCTAAGTTTTTATAAAATGTAAGTAATGGAAGCGGCTGAAAATGTACATTGACACTTACGCCTTGCTCTGCGCATAGCTGAATGACTTTGTCACGTTGTTCTTCGCTAAAGTTTTTTACTCTCAGCATATACAGATGGTAGCAGCTCTCTCTTTCAGAGTCTATAAACTGCGGTGTATTGAACCACGGCTCTTCTTTGAAAATGCCAGTGTACATATCACATATAAGCTTTCTGCGCACCAATGTATCGTTGTCATACCTGTCTAATTCTACCAGGCCTATGGCAGCTTGCAGGTCGGTCATGTTACACTTGTAGCCTGCCTCCACTATATCGTAGCGCCATTGTCCGGCCTGCGATTTTGATAGCGCATCTTTGGTTTGTCCATGCAGTGCCGATATGTTCAGCGATTTCCAAATGTCTTCGTTGTTGAAAGGAGCGGGTAAATTCAAGGTGAGTCCTCCGCCTTCAGCAGTAGTAAGGTTTTTAACTGCATGAAAGGAGAATCCCATAACATCGCACTGCGACCCTACTTTTTTTCCTTTGTAAGTAGCACCAAAGCTGTGCGCAGCATCGCTCATTACCAGTATGCGACCAAGTTTTTTTTGATTGTCGCCCTTTGGCACAAATTGCTTTATAACATCTTCACTTTTTGCAATAGCCATTATGGTATCATAATCGCAAGGCCAGCCACTTATATCCACAGGCATTATTACCTTGGTGCGACTGGTAATTTTAGAAGCTATTTGGCTAATGTCTATTGTAAAACCTTCCTTTTCTACGTCTACCATTACGGGTGTAGCACCCACATGTATAACTATGTTGGCAGTGGCAGCATAGGTATAGGCAGGCACTATTACCTCATCGCCAGGGCCTACGCCATACCAGCGCAGCACTAATTCCGCAGCGTTGGTCCACGAGTTTAGACAAAGCGTTTTTCCGCTTTCGCAATATTCATTTATCCGCTTTTCCAATTCGCGGGTTTTTGGTCCTGTAGTTATCCAGCCGCTGCGCAGCACTTCTGTTACAGCGTCTATTGTCTTTTGGTCTACCCGCGGTGGCGAAAAAGGTATTGTCTTTTGCATGGGCTAAATGTAAGTTTGGAAAGGGTGTTGGTGTTTACTAAACAACCATCAGTTATTCATTATGTGCATGTCAAAAAAAAAACGGCTATCATATTTTATAATGATAGCCGTTTTTAGATGATTGAAGTCTTTTTATTGTCTCTTATTGTTTTACAAATTCTATAGAGCTTTGGTGATTGTTGCCCAATACATTTAGGTGGTAAATACCACCAGCAAGGGTTGCAATATTTATTTCAAATATGTTTTGACCATTAAATGAAACTTGCTCTGCATGCACCTTGCGACCTTGCGCATCTGTTATAGTCACTTGTGCATTTCTGATATTTTCTTTGCTGGTAATGTTTAGCTGATCTTGAGCAGGATTTGGAAATAATGATATGCCCAAAGCGTTGCTCAATTCATTTATACCAACTACTGACACAGTTACTTCTACGCGTGGGCTGGTGCACACAGTTTCCTGCAGCTTTATTTGCCAATTGTAGAAGTAGTAGTAGTAGCTTGTACCAAAGGTGGAGCTTGTAATGCTGCCTGCAGGACCTATGGCATAGGGGTAAGTTACACCACTATTGTTTCTGAACAAGTTGTTTTCGGCACAACCTATTTGGTAATCGCCTGGGGTTAAAAACCAGTTGAGGTCGATAGTGTTAGCGCCCATAGCACAGTTTACTATTGCAGTTTGCAGCAAGTTGCCAGAGGCATCAAAAAGCTGCACCGTGCGGTTGCCGGCTACTCCATCAGTAGGTACATAGCTGGTTACTTGTTGCAAGGTGAAGGGCTGGGTAACTGTAAAAATTAATTTGCCACCTGTAGCCGGTAAGCTACCACCACCTGCATTGTCAAGCTTGCCACCATCATATTCTTGTCCGCCATGCACAGTAGTAGCCTGCACCCAGTAGCTCATTTCGGTAGTTACTACATCTGTTGTAAATGATGGGCCAGTGCCTAAAACATCAGTTGATGTGGCCGTGGCAAACCACTCTAAATTATTGCCTGTGGCGTTAAGTGTGGCTGTGCCTGGCTCGCCTATTACTACATCTTGCGCTACAGGCAATGGGGCTTCCAACACGTTTATTTCAATTGGTGCGCTGGAGTATAGCACACCACTGCATTGTCCTGTTATATCTACAAAATAGTAACCGTCTTGTGTTACCACTATGCTTTGTGTTTCTTGGCCGTTGCTCCAGTTATAGGTTTGAGCGGGCGATGTAGAAAGCACTGTGCTTCCACCTGCACAAAATGTATCGTCACCTATGAGTGTAATTACTGGGGCTTCTTCAGTAATTAATGAAACTTGTACACTATTAGAAATAGCTGCACACTCTGTGTTGTTCCAAACTATAGCGCTGTAGTTGCCACCATCATTTACTGTAATGGACTGTGTAGTTTCTCCATTGCTCCAGGTATATTGTGTTCCTGCAGGTGCCGATAGGGTAACGCTTTCGCCCGGGCATAAGTTGGTGTTGCCACTTACAGTAAGAGATACAGGGTCTAGCAGGCATTCAATTTCTGTAATAGTAAGTGTAGTATTTATTTCAGGATTGTTGATGGTAGTAAGCGCACCACTTGGCCATTTTACTACCACTTGTGATATGGCATCTAAAGCACCCAACCCGAAATGGGCTATAAGCGATGAGGCAGGATCAAAACTTTCGCCTGCGCGCACTTCTCGTATTTGAATTCCATCTGCCGTGTATATTTCTATGCGGGCACCAATTCCGTTCTTGTTAGACATAAGACCATTCAAATCCACTTTTAGCCAATTGTTAGTGTTGCCATTATTTACATACATGCTGTTGCCGGCTACTACATCCAAAAATCCATCATTATTAAAATCGCCAATACCACCGCTATCAAAACTTAGAGTGCCTGGTGTAAAAGTGCCATCTCCATTGTTCCAATAGATTTGATTGCCCATTTCCGAAAAAATATCTACGTAGCCATTGTTATCAAAATCGCCTGCATCGCAGTTCCATGCACCCAGATCAGATGCATTAATACCTGTGGAGGCAGTTATGTCAGTAAATGTGCCGTCACCATTATTTCTCATATATCTGTTGGCCCATGCATGGTTTACGGTAAATGAGTCAAAGTCGCCATCGTTGTCAAAATCTTCAAACACTGTGGCCCAGCTTTGGTCGCCATCATCCATATTAGCTTCTGGTCCTACACTTGTAAAAGTGCCATCGCCATTGTTTCTATAAAGCAAATTGATGCGCTGTGGGTCTCCCTCTGCGGCACCACCTCTGCATTTGGTAATGTAAAGGTCAGAATCCCAGTCATTGTCATAGTCCACCCAAATAGCTGCATAGTTGCCGCCCACGGCTAGAGTAGGTATTAATGAAATATCATAAGATAATACGCCATCCACATTGCGGTAAGGTCTGCTTTGTGCCACATCATGGCACACAAAAGCATCCAGATTGCCGTCATTATCTATGTCATTAAAGGTAGTTCTTTGTGAGAATATATTTTCCGGCTGCAAGTCTTCTACCCAGCCTGTTCCATTGTCATTAGCATATACAAACGAGCACTCGTTGCCATCGCCAAGGCAAAAATCTACATAACCGTTGCCATCTATATCTGCAGCGCATACACTCCACGAGGGTACTGCTACCATAGGCACAGCATATATCATGGCCAAAAATCCACCACCCGCTTGCTGGTAGTCTATATATATAGTATTGGTTCCAAATCTTACTACATCATCCAGACCATCGCCATTTACATCTACCGCACAATCTGCAGAGCTAAACCCACTTATGGGTTGCAATTGGCTGCCTTGGTTGGTAAAGGAAACTTGCGAATTTAGATTTTGAGCAAAGGCTAAAATCAATAGGGCTAATATTGAAAGTTTGTTTGAAAAAGTAAAATTTACTTCCATGGGTTGGTTTTTGATTTATTAATTAAACTACAAGATTACAAGACACAAGACTACGATATAAAGTGAAAAGTTGTTTGTATAAATAAGACTTATTATTAGATTAATTTTCTAATAAAATTTTTAGCGTAAAATGTAACTTTATTTTGCTACAATTTTGCACTTGAATAAAATATTAATTCGTTTGAAAATCCCAGTGTTTTCAATGGTTTTGAATTTTTTTTTAACGTACTTGTAACATCCGCAGGAGTGCTCCCGTTCTAGCTTCACAATTCAACTATATCTTATCACTTACAAGCACAGTTTAAAAGTATTTCTTGCCCTATAGAAATTATTTTTAAGTTGAGTTTTACCTACATGAGGCTGACTTAGCAACGTGAAGCAATTCGCACGCTACCGTGAACCTAACCTAACTTAAAACAAATATGCTGGATTACTACAAAGCAGTCCTTGGTAACGTTACTTTCGATACCATGCTGTTTAGAAAGGAACTCCGCAAAGCAATGCGCCAACTGGTAACTGACGATCGTGTCAGGTTGCGAGACTGGCTAAAACAATGCGGACATGTGTAACTAACTAAATTACTTAAACAAGTTTTTCTAAAAAAGGTCGCAAGAAACTGCGGCCTTTTTTGTTTTTTGCTTCTCACACTGCATACCTTAAATCTATATTTTTTCTTTAGTAAATTAAACCAATCGGTTGACACATATTTGCACGCATGAAAACACATCTTATAACTGGCGGTTGCGGTTTTGTAGGGCGCAACATGGTGAAGCGTCTTTTTCAGACCACTAATGATAAAATAATTTTCATAGATAATTTGCTTGTGGGCACACACCCCGATACATGGTTAGATGCGCCCAAGGGCGGGACAGGAACAAAATTTGCAACCTATGCAAACGACCGCCTGTTGTACATAGAAGATGATGCGCGCAATGTTATCAAAGGTCTTATTGAAAACGAAAATCATATAACGGATGCATATAATTTTCAATGCACGCGCATAGCCGATGTATTTCATTTTGCAGCTATAGTAGGCGGCAGAGCTATGATAGATGGCGACCCAATGGGCGTAGCACTGGACCTGGCTATAGATGCTGAGGTTTTCTACTGGGCTTGTAAATACAAACCAGAGCGCCTTATGTACCCTAGCAGCAGCGCGGCTTATCCGGTGGATTTGCAAACAGAAAGTAATACCATACAATTAAAAGAAAGCGATATAGATTTTAAACGAATGGGCCAGCCGGATATGACCTATGGCTGGACAAAACTTACGGGCGAATTTTTAGCGAAAATTGCTGCATCGCATTATGGCCTAAAGGTTACGTGCATTCGTCCATTTAGCGGATATGGCGAAGATCAAGATTTAACTTACCCAGTGCCGGCCATAGCAGCAAGGGCTGCCAAAAAAGAAGATCCGTTTGAGGTGTGGGGCAGTGGCTACCAGGGCCGCGATTTTGTGCATATAGATGATGTAATAGATTGCATACTGCTGGCCATGGACCACATTCACGATGGCACTGCAATCAATATTGGCATGGGCAGGCTTACCACCTTCAGAGAAATTATAGAAGTGTTTTGCAAATTTGCAGGCTATAAGCCAACCATAAAACCACTGCTCGATAAGCCGGTGGGTGTTTTCTCGCGCTATTGCGACATGACTTTTGTAGAAAGCAGGCTAGGTTGGAAAGCAAAAATTTCTATAGAGGAAGGCATGCAAAGAGTGTATGATGCTGCGTTAAAAAAACTTGCACAATAAACTATTCGATATTTTTATTATAGTTCTACCTAACTATCTCAAAGGTAGAAGTGCCAAGAGCAATGCCATTTAGCGTATATGCTTTCAATATGTAATGGCCTGCTTCAAACGCGGCAGTATCTAACTGCTTGTCAAAAGTGCCACTAATAGCAGATGAAGAACGCATTACCAGCCTTCCATCTGTGCTGTATATATCAAATAGTGCAGTTTCGTTGCCATTAATATTACCTGTAACATGCAAAGTATTATTGGCTGGCACGGGGTAAAGCAGTAAATCATTCTTAGATGATTGTATTTCATTTACTTCCACGCTAGCATCGCCATTAGCAAACGCATACTGACCTTGGCGCAATACGTCTATTATTATGCTTCCATCACCATTGTCCAAACTACCTGTGCCAAGGGTAAAGTCAGAATATACATTCCATGGTTGCGATGAGTTTTCGCGGTAAAGCAATACAGCATTTTGCTCGCCATTGTGATATAAATCGTAGTCCAGTTCGGTGATATCCGAGCCGTAGTATTGTAGTCGGCCTTCAAACGAATCGTCCTCATTCCACAATCCATCTACTATCCAATAGTGCACATTGGAAATTTCATATATGCCCTGTCCTAAGTTGTTTTGATCGGGCGCTGCCCAAATGTGCTCCACATGCACCAGGCTCGAATCCACTACATTGTTTCTGGTAAATCTGAAATTTACATAAGGCAAATTGGACTGCCATGTGCCAGTGGTGTAAATAGGACTTTGAAATTCCATGCGGCATTGGTTCAATCTATTGTGGCCGTTAAGCACTACCATGGCGGGCACAAAACTGCACATCAAATTCATTTGAGTATATTGTCCATTAGCTACTATCTGGTGCTCCTCTCGCTGCCAGTTGCTACCTATGAATGTTACATCCAGCGGCACATTGGTGTAGTATTGTGGGCAAGCTCTTAGCTTTTGTTGAATGTATGTGTTAACCTGATAGTTGCCACCTTGCTCCGTTACTATGGCAGAGTCTACCACAAAGGTTGA
Organism: Flavobacteriales bacterium; assembly: GCA_031418455.1. Classification (GTDB taxonomy): domain Bacteria; phylum Bacteroidota; class Bacteroidia; order Flavobacteriales_D; family Sanyastnellaceae; genus JANNVZ01. The sequence continues at coordinate 41,147 of JANOXJ010000131.1, forward strand.
AAAGCCTGGAGAGAAAACCTGATCGTTAAAGAAGTTAGCTAAATCAAAACCACTTTCTTCTTCCAATTCATCTCTAAATTGTTCTGGAGTTATGGTCTCATACAAATGATTTGCTTGCACTCCGCTCATGGCCTGGCGAAACAATTCATCGCCCATATAGGCGCGCAAATTGTGCATTACCGCTGCGCCTTTGTAGTAAGTATGTGTGCCATATATATACTCGTCAGGCATAGGCGACAAGGGTTGGAAGGTACCATCGTCTATATGCGCATCTTGCAACACGCGCAGTTGATTGTCTTTTACCATATCTACAAAAGCGGCCTCGCCATTTAGCCATTCTTCTAGCAAGTGAGAGCTATATTCTGCAGGACCTTCTTTAAGCCACATATCATTGTGGTTATATGGAGTTACTGCATCGCCCCACCATGCATGGCCCAGCTCGTGCGACAATAAGTTATTGTTGTCAGCCACAGTTTGGCCAGCCATAAATTGCGGATAGGCAATATTGGTAGGAATTTCTAAAGCACCATCTGTGGTGTAAATGTATCCTACGCGCTCCCAGGCATATGGGCCATACCAATATTCGCAAGCATCTATAGCAGCACCCACATTTACCAGTGTGCTTTGCATAGCAGGAAGGTTGGCAGGTTTAGCACTAAGTCGCACAGGTATGTCGCCATTGGCTCCTGTGTGCACATAGTCATAATTAGAATAATTGGCCACAGCTATGGCGCTTAGGTGTGTAGGTATAGGTTGGTTAAACTGAAAGGACCTTATAACAGTGTCGCCCGCAAGCTGGGTTTCGCCCATAAAAGTTCCTTGACAATGTGCGCGGTAAGTGCCTGCACTTTTAACGTTGTATTCATAGGTGGCACGTTCTACAAACGAGTCGAAACAAGGATACCATACACGGCCAAAGTTGGGCGGTATGGTGGTAAGTCCTATTCCAAGATTGTAAATGTAATTAGCTTCAAAATAGAATCCGCCCCAGGTAGGGTCTTGGTAGGGTGTACCTTGGTAATGCACGGTTATATGCATAGTATCGGTTAGGGTAGGGGCTGTTTCAAAGTACACATAAAGCAATTCGCCAGTTTGAGCAAAGCTTAAGTTGCTGTTTTCAGTTTTTACACTATCCACAGTCAGGTCTTTTAGGTCAAAACGTATGAATGACTGCTCGGTCATAAGCGCCACCACATCTACTGTGGTGACTGCTTTTATATATCCACCTGTATAGTTAGTTACATCTATATCTATATGGTAAGTAAGTATGTTAAAGGTATCGCTGCGCAAAATAGATTCGTTTATCTGTGCTTTTTCCAACTCTGTATAAGCCCTGCGCTGCACACCTTGGTTGTGCAGAAAGTGGCAGCCCACCTTTTTCATAGGTTGTGCATAGGCTATAAAGCTTGCAAGAATGCAGAAGGAGGTAATAATGAGCGAGCGTGTTTTAATCATAAAAATATCTTGTTGAATCCATAAAGGTATGGATAAGCAAAGGTGCAATGAGTTAAGTTTTAAAAGTGAATCATTTATTCAACTTTATGTGAATTATTTGATTGTAAAAGATTACATTTGAAATCGCGGTAAGCATCAATATATATGTTTATTCGCATTGGGTATGATAGAAGAAATTAAAAAGAAAAAGGTTATAGTCTGTTTTGGTCCCGGCCCAAAGTTTAAAGGCGGCATTCAAAACTACAATACATCTCTTGCACTTGCGCTTGACAAAAGAGATGATACAGAAGTGTACATTATATCATGGACCCAGCAGTACCCTGCCATAATACCGCGCGAGTTTGTAGACAAAAATTCTAAAACCGATTTGCTTACAGGTAGCGGTGTTCAGGTAAAATACATTACCAACTATAACAATCCACTCACCTGGCGCGAGACGGTAAAGTATATACTAAACATAACAGCAGAAAAGGTGATAATACAATGGAGCATTGCCCTCCAGGGATTGCCCATAGGTTACATTGTAAAACAGTTAAGCAACAAGGGCATAGAAATAGTAATGGATTTACACTTTGTAAATCAAAAGGAAAATTCTTCCATAGACAAATGGTTTACAAAACGTGGACTAAGCAACGCGTCCACATTTATAGTACATGCCCTTAAAACTTTTGAAGAGTTAAAGGCCCTTATGCCTGAAAATAATTACTCGTTGAGTTTTGATGGAAAGAGGGCTGATAATGGCAATACGGTTATAAAACTATACCATCCAATTTACGATTTATTCAAACCTCAGCCAGGTTTTAATACAGAAAGATTCAAGCAAGAATTGGGTTTGAAAAAACACGTGTTCCTGTTTTTTGGTTTTATAAGAAAGTACAAAGGCTTGCACAACGCCATAGAAGCCTTTGCTAAAGTGGCCAAGCAGCGCAACGATGTTTCGTTACTTATTTGTGGCGAATCATTTTGGCAAACACTTGACAACACTAAGGTGACAACCAAGATGAAGAATGCCATGTTTGGTACAGCTAAAAAAATATTTTTGAAAAAAGCCGATGACGAGCGCGAATACAGACCGCTTGAGTTAATAGATAAACTAGGTATTGGAGAAAGCTGTGTGGTATTTAATACCTTCATACCTAATGAGGAGGTGTACAAATATTTTCAGGTAAGCGATGTTGTGGTGCTCTACTATTTAACGGCCACCCCATCGGGCATAGAGTCGTTGAGTTATAATTTTTCGCTCCCTTTGTTAGCCACTAAAGTGGGCCATTTTCCAGAAACAATTAAAGACGGTTTTAATGGATATTTAGCCAATGCAAATGATGTGGACGATATGGCAAAACAAATGATTCGTTTTCTGGAACAACCCATAGCCAGAGAGAATGTTAGGGCATCTACCACAGAGCTTAGTTGGGAAAAATATGCTAACGCAATAATGAATGATTAAGAAAAAACGGAGACAATAAAATAGAACCTATGGAAGAAGAGATAAAAAATTCAAGACACAACTATGACCGAGGCATATTGCTTGAAAGCGGTGCGGCCAACAATCCTTTTGACCAGTTTGAAAAGTGGCTGAAAGAAGCACAGGAGGAGGGCATAAAGGATTACAACGCATTTTCATTGGCTACAATGAACGAAAGTGGTTTTCCAGATTCGCGCATAGTTTTATTGCGCGGATTTGAGCGCGCGGGGTTGGTGTTTTTTACCAATTACAAAAGTTTGAAGGCTTCTGAAATTGAACATTCTGATAAGGCATGTGCCAACTTTTTTTGGAACACTATGGAGCGTCAGGTAAGAGTGCATGGCGTTGTGCGCAAAATTGCCGACAAAGAATCTGACGATTATTTTGCCACTCGTCCGCGCCAAAGTCAATTAGCTGCTTGGGCATCTATACAAAGCTCTGAACTGCGCACGCGCGAAGAGCTGGAGGCCAACATGGAGAAATACACCAAAGAGTTTGAAGGTAAGGATGTACCGCGCCCGCCATATTGGGGAGGCTATCGCATAGTGCCACACTATTTCGAGTTTTGGCAAGGCAGACCTAGTCGCTTGCACGATAGGTTAGTCTATAAAGTAGATGCCGATTTTGAATGGTTCCTCTATCGCCTTGCACCTTAATATTGTTATAAGCCATTCATTATGCCAGCTAATAAATATGCACTGTTGCGATACAGAGTTATAGACCGTTGTCTGAAAAATAAAGGGCGACTGTATCCCACGCGCGAAGATTTAAGACAAGCCTGCGAAGAGGCACTCTTTGGGGCAGGGAGCGAAGCCATTTCATTAAGCACTATAGACAAGGATATATGGGCTATGAAGAACGAGGGCGAGCTAGGATATTACGCCCCCATAATTCACAGTCGCCAGCATGGTGGCTATTATTATGAGCAGGAGGATTATAGCATAAACGAACTATCGCTGGGCGATGAGGATTTGCAAGCCATACGTTTTGCTACTGCTACATTAGAGCAATTTAGAGAGGTGCCCATATTTAAGCAATACGAAAGTGCTATTGAAAAAATAATAAATCGTGTAAACATTTCGCCCAATCCTGACGATGAGTCGCTGGATAAATTTATCCAGTTTGAAAAGTCTACAGTAAGCAAAGGCAACGAGCATCTCGGTCCATTGCTGGAGGCCATTAAAACACGCAAAACCATTCGCATTGATTACCGAAAATTTACTGATGATACCCTTAAGGAATATGAGTTAAATCCCTATTTGCTTAAAGAATATCACAACCGTTGGTATTTGGTAGCACTAGAGAGCAAGAGCAAAGGCATAAGAACATTTGGGCTGGAGCGTATAGAAAAAGTAGAAGCTGCAGAACGAAAATTTACACTTGAGAAAAACTTTGATGCAGATGTTTTTTTTAAACACAGCATAGGCATTACCGAAAAGCAAGACAAGCCACACGAAGTGGTGCTTAGCTTTGAACCTGTGGTTGGAAAATTCTTAATTACCCAACCCATACACCCGTCTCAAAAGGTAATTTCAGAAACGAAAAAAGAAATACGCATAGGTCTAAATGTATTGTTAACACAGGAGTTGCACTCGTTTATACTGGGTTATGGCACGCAGGTAGAGGTAATTAAGCCCGTGGCATTGCGCAAAGAGATAATGACGCAGTTAAAAAATGCGTTATCTAAATACGCATAAATGGAATATTTTAGCTGGCAACCATTTATTAGTTGATTTAGTCTTTTATTCTACAACTCCTAAATAAAACCTTTTTAACATGAAAAAAATTTACTCTCTTTTAATTGTAATAATGCTTTGCGCCCAGTTGAATGCGCAAGTAGTGGTGGACAACACCCAAACCGTTCAGTCGGTAGTGGAAGACCTCTTTTTGGCCAATGGAATATTTGTGGCCAATGTGGTATTTAATGGTGCACCTGCCAATTTAACTAACGAGCAGTTTGCTTCTTTTACAGATGCTAATCAGGGCATAGGTATTTCAGGTGGTCTATTATTGAGCACAGGACATGCTTTGGATGCAGCCCCAGGTGGTCCATTTAACTATATAACCAACGAATATTATAACCAGGACCAAGATGTGTTGGACTTGCTAACTACCGAAATGAATTTAGGAAGTGTGGCGTCACTAGAATTTGATTTTATTGCTACGGGTGATTCTTTGGACTTTCAATATGTGTTTGGTTCAGATGAATACCCGGAGTTTGTGGAAACACAATTCAATGACCATTTCGGTTTTTTTGTAAGTGGCCCAGGCATATCTGGTCCATATAGCAACAATGGTGTAAACATTGCGCTTATTCCAGGAACCAACGAGTCAGTGGGTATAAACTCACTTAATGCCGTTGACTATTCGCAGTTTTATGTAGACAATACTAACAATTTTATACCTGTTGGTTTTGATGCATTTACTACAGTGTTGCACGCGTCTATAGGCCAGTTGCAGGTGGGCGAAACTTACCATGTGAAAATAATAATAGCAGACGTATCTGATTCAGCGCTTGATTCAGGAGTATTTCTTAAGGGAGACAGTTTTGTTCAACTATGCACACCAGGCCTTGGAGTTATGCCAGACCAGTGTATGCTAAGCAACCTGCATGCTACAGTAGAATATACCGAGGAGTGTGGCACCGTATCTCTCACTAATACATCTGAGTTGAATATAGAAACCACAGGTTGCTATTTTGAAATGGGCGATGGCAATGAGACTGCCGCCTGCGATGCCAATACTAACTACACGTATGCTAGCAGCGGCACATACCAAATCAAGTTGGTATATATGGTAAATAATTTTAAAGCAAAGTACACTGTAGCTAATCTGCTTATATCTGACATAGCACCTGCTACACCAGTAATAACTCAAACTGGCAATACACTTACGGTGGCTAACTGGGACGGACAGTCAGCGTTGCAGTGGTATGTGAATGGCGCAGCCATACTTGGTGCTACATCAACCAGCGTAACTATTGAGGAGAGTGGCTCATATACTGTGGTGGCTAACAATGGTTGCCCTGCCACATCAGCAGCATATAGTGCAGTTGGTGTAAATGAGGTTGCAAATGAAAATGAATTGGCCCTTTACCCCAACCCAAGCGAGGGAATGGCTAATGTGAAACTACCTAAAAATGCACACACGCTTCAGTTGTATAACATGAATGGACAAATGATTGCCAATCAACAGGTGAAAAACCAAGCAGCAATGCAGCTTACAGCAGCTAGTGGTGTTTATTCCATACGCATATCCGATGCCAATGGCCAAACACTTGCTACCAAAATTTGGATGGTGAAATAAATAAACTATCAAAAAATATTGCAATAAAAAAGGCGACTTAGGTCGCCTTTTTTATTGCCTTTCATTTTTTTTCTAAAATAATTTTCGCATTGTAAATAGGTTACAATTGGGAAGTGCTGCTTTGCCAAATCAATTACAAACAACAAAAAATAAAAGAGATGGAAAGCACAATCACCCTACCCGAAGCAAAGCGTTATGTTGAAAGTTTCTCTCGCCCGGTGGGCTACAGCCCTTATGCATGGGATGTGGCTAAGAAACTAGCCATGGAAGCATGGAGCAGTTACTTAAGCAACCGCCCTTTTCGCAGGCAGGTGAATTATATGTGTAGCGAGTTTTATAAAATGATACAACGACCCGATGATGGACAGTACATAATTCCATCGGGCTCATTTAAGATGTTAAGTAACGGTTGACACAAAAAAGGAAATACACGCGTGTTGCCAAAGGCCAGCCATGTCTTCTGCCTTCTTCAGAAAAAACATAACCTTAGCAGCTCGCGTGTTTCTCCCTTTTACATTATTTCATCATACTCCAACCTTATCTAAAAAAATAAAGCGGCAAATTCTATAGTTCAGCATTACCTAATCCCTTTTGCGTGGGAATAGTGTAATTCATATTAACCAAAAAAGCGAAAATCCTGGTGGACCCTTCATGAGCGTGGTGGGGGTTGGCCGGGTTTTTTGCAAGGGTTGAGGTAGTTCGTATATTGTTAATTTTTAGCGAGTTATTCACAATATGCAAAAATTTATCGATAAAAAAGTGCATTTGGTCAAATTATTTTGCATATTTGTCCGTTGCAACGAAATTAGTTGTCGGCACCTTAACCACCTTAAGACTCTTCCATGTCTACCAAAATTGACCACAATCTAGATTGGATTTACTCTGCTTATCAGCATAAGTTGAGTGATTTGGTTAATACTAACTCAGAAGATAAACTCCTTCTTTGTCATTTTGGAAATATGAACCAACCAAAAATTGAAAGCCTATTAAAAATAATAGAAAGTTCGGTTTTGGAATGTGGTGATAAACGCCAAACCATGAAGCGTTTATGTGTACTTACAGTGGAGGTATTGCAGAATATAGCCTTGCATGGCACGGTAGATAGCAAGGGCCTTATGCATTCTTATGTAACTCTTACACGGTCCGACAAGATTTACAAACTAAGTACCGGAAGTTTAATAATGGAAGCTGATATAGTACCGCTGCGCCAAAAGTTAGAATTGCTAAATGGCATGGATGAAAATACTTTGCGCAAACTATATATAGAGACCCTGTGCAATGACCAGTTTAGTAGTAAAGGTGGAGCTGGCTTAGGATTACTCACCATAGCCAAAAAATCAGCTGATAAGTTGAAATTCGAATTAGACACCTTGGCAGATCATTTTGGCTACTTTCAGTTGGAAGTATCCTTATCAGTAGAGTAGATTGTCTTTTATATCAATAAATTTATTATTCGTGCAAAAAAAGAACCACTATCTTAACTTTAGTGGTCCTTCTGATTGGTTAGAGGTTTAGTCTAAAAAAAAAGTATTTAGCAAGGTGATGCTTTCTGAGGAATAAAAAATAAAAAAGAAAAGCCTTGGCATCCGACTAATTCATTTTTTTTCAATTTTAATTGAAGTGCCTTTATTTTTCCCTAGTCACGAACATATTTCTATCGTTATAGAATTTTGATTTGCTCAAGACTTTTCTTTTTTTGATTACGTTTTTAGTTTAAGCCAAAAAGTTTTATCAATACCAATTAATCATTTAACAAAGCAAAGATGTGTTATACTACTAGGTTGTCACAAGCGTGAAATCACCCAATTTTACCCCCGTGAAAACACCCCCCTTACGTACCGTTTTTTCACCCAATTTTAAATGGCCTTATTCGTTGATGTTTTGTCTAGTGTGCTTGTAATGAGCGTTTTGTGTTGTGGCGGCACTGGCAGCCCATCTGTAATTTTGAATTTCAAGGTTTGACACAGCGGTAGGAAAGACTTAGATTTATTTTTTTATTTCTAAATCTTAATAAACCTTTTAACTAAACATTTATTCATCCTATGAAAAACATTCTACTCATTCTGGCTGGTGCCGCAATAGGTGCAGCTATTACATTTTACTTCTTTGGCAACAATGGTGAATTGGGCGTGGCGCCAGGCTGTGCACATGAAGGTCGTATAAGCGTGGTTGACGCTCAAAAACAAATAGACAGATATTTGAACGCAGCAAACCCAAATTTTTTATTGGATTCAATAGGTAATAGACTCAAAGGATGGCGCATAGACCGTTGCAAGATTGAAAGCATATTTCATAAGTATAACGCAGAGGCTGATGCCATTCAACTTTATATAGGATTGAATAATGATGGCAGCAATTCGTTAGTTTGGGTGGGTAGTGATGAAGACCCTGCTACCAGTGAAATTAAAGATTTAATAGATCCGAATGAAGCTGAGCCCGTAGTGGATTTGACTTCTATTTGCCCCAAAAAGTGCCCTGCTACTTCACCCTTGAATAGACAATAAATTTGAATTATGCACGACATTCTTTTAGCCATTTACATTGTTGTGGCCATTATATCGGCATTTTTGCTTAAAAGAACGGATGGTTCATTCAGGTATGTTGCGCTTTATATCATTTTCACTGCTATCACAGAGTGGTTGTCTATTATTCTCATTAAAATTTTTCGTAGTAATACAATTGCTTTAAATGGTTTTGTAGTCATTATGGTTTTTTTATATTATTTCATCTTTAAAAAACTATGGGCAAGAGATAAATATTGGAATGTACAAAACGGATTTTTTATTACTGTAATTGTCTTACTTGTTGCAACAACATTTTTTTTTAAGAACAAAGACGATTTTCCATGGATACAGATATTGATGCTAAGCCTTATTATTATTTATAATAGCCTTTTAGTATTAAGGCAAATGCTTGATGAACCAGTAGAAACAAGTATTTTTCGTCAGAGTAAATTTTGGTTATGTTCCATTGTTTTCATTTATTATGCATGTACTTTCTTTTATTGGTGTATGTATAACTTGCTAAACAGTGAAGCATTAGATTATATGATGATGTTTAACACAATATTATGTTGTGTTTTTTATCCTGTGTTAACGTACTCAGTTTATTTAAACACAATAGAAAATAAGCAATCAAACATAGGTGGATAATCAGTTTCTAATAATTACCGTTGCGTCTACTTTTTTAGTAGTGCTGCTTTGCAGCTTTATTATTTCTTTTATAGTGCACTACAAAAGGAGGCAAAACGAGCATGAATTGGAAAAGCAAAACTTAAAATTAGAATATGAGCGTGAAAGTGATAAAGCTCTATTAGAACTTAGCGAGCAAACCATGCGAATAATATCGCAGGAAATACATGATAATGTGGGACAAACGCTTACGCTAGCTAAGCTGCAGGTAAACACGCTTAGCAGTGAAAATATGATAAACCAAAAGGAAACCTGCAACGAGTTGCTTACAAGAGCCATTCAAGATTTGAGAGACATGAGTAGATTGTTGCAAGGAAATTTTGTGTTAGAACATGGTCTTGAAAAATCTATTAGTAGAGAGCTGGCTCTTATAGAATCTGCAGGTGTTATTAAATGCGAATTAAATTCTCAAATTGGTGGTTTTTCATTTAAACCGGAATTTGAAGTTATTCTTTTTAGATGCGCGCAGGAAACCTTAAACAATGTGCTCAAATACGCATCGGCCAGCGCTATCACTTTAAGTATTTATATCTATAATCATCGGCTGATAATGAAAATACAAGACAATGGTATTGGCTTTGATGTGGAAAAAAATATAAAAGGCCTGGGCTTAATTAATATTCAAAACAGAGCCAAAATTCTAAATGGAAGTTGCTTAATCGAAAGTATAATAGGTCAAGGTTCTACTGTCACTTTCGATGTGCCGCTGCAATTGCTGGAAAATAAAAACTAAAACAATTAATCAAAATGTCTAAAATAAATCTTGCCATTGCCGATGACCATACGCTTATTAGAAAAGCAATTGCAAATCTTTTAGACGATGGATTGTTTAGTGTAATAGTGCAAGCTGAAAATGGACATGACTTGATTGAAAAAATAGAAGGTAAGAAAATTGACATTCTATTGCTGGACATAAGCATGCCCGTAATGAATGGTTTTGAAACTGCCCAATGGATTCGAAAAAATCGACCTGAAATTAAAGTGCTTGCATTGTCCATGTTTGCCGATGATGCTTCTGTCATTAGAATGATAAAGGTGGGGGCAAAGGGCTACATTCTTAAGGATGCTGAACCACACATATTGCGTAATGCTATTTTTCAATTGCATGAGCAAGGCATTTATTATTCTGATTTAATTACAGATAAGATGATAAACAGCATGGGTGCGGAAGGTTTAGAACAAAGCGATGTAACCATAACCGACCGTGAAGAAGAATTTTTAAAACTTGCATGCTCTGAACTTACCATGAAAGAAATAGCTGAAAAAATGAAAGTGAGTCCGCGTACTGTAGATGGCTACCGCGACCAGCTTTTTCAGAAACTAAATTTACAAACCCGCACAGGGTTGGTATTGTATGCTATTAAAAATAGAATATGCGTAATGGAATAACAGCAAATAGAATTTGTATCATTAGCGCATTATTCTAAAAAGAAAAAGGTCGATTTCAGTAAATTGAAATCGACCTTTTTTAATATCTGCTTATATATAAATTATTGCTTGGCACCTTTGCGCTCTTTTGAAGCTCTGTAGCCAATATTAGCTTCTAAGAATTTTTCCATAGCGCGGTAAAATTTGAATCTGTTTTCTTCATTTCTAAAGCCATGGCCTTCTTCTGGCTCCACTATGTATTCTACACTCACACCACGCTTTTTCAATGCATCTATCATCTGGTTGCTTTCTTCCACATTCACACGTGGGTCTTTCGCTCCCTGCGCTACCATAAGTGGCACATTTATTTTGTCAGCATGCATAACAGGCGATGCAGCCTCCAGCAGCTTTTTATCCTTCACTGGATCGCCCACCATTTCGTACATCATTTGCAAATAAGGCTGCCAGTAGGGCGGTATTGTTTTCATGAAAGTAAATAGATTGCTCACACCCACATAGTCCACTCCGCATGCGTAAACATCTGGTGTAAATGCAAGACCCGCTAGTGTGGCATAACCACCGTAGCTGGCTCCATATATGGCCACACGGTCTTTGTCCACTATGCCTTCTTGTATCAAATATTTTACACCGGCTGTTATATCATCTTGCATGGTTTTGCCCCATTGCTTAAAGCTGCTTTTCCAAAACTGTTTGCCATAACCGGTGCTGCCTCTAAAATTCATTTGCAGCACAGCGTAGCCGCGGTTAGCCAAAAACTGAACTTCCGGGTTGTAGCCCCACTCATCTCTTGCCCATGGGCCGCCATGCGGGTTTACTACAAGTGGCAGGTCTTTAGCTTCTTTGCCATTAGGCAATGTGAGGTAGCCATGTATAGTCAATCCATCTGAGGTTACATATTTAATTGGTTGCATGTTGCACATATACTTCTCAGTTATCCATGGCGACACTTCTTCTATAAGTGTTAGTTCCTTTCTGTCAGTTTTATACAAGTAGTAAGCACCCAGAGAGCGGTCGCTATAGGTGCGTATTATCCATGTGTTTTCGTCCTTGGTGTGCGATGAGAAACTAATTTCATATTCGCCCAATTGGCTTTTTAAATAATTGTAATACTCTTCTGTTACTTTATCTAAAAATTGGTATTCTCTTTTTTCTTTTACATAAGAAATGGCAGTAAGACATTTACGCTTGTCGCTGTAGCTAAGGTTTTCAGCATCTACCTCGCCATTCTCAAATAGCACCATCGACTCTGCTTTTTTAACCAGATTGTATTCTACCACTGCAAGCTTGTCGCGGTTTATATTGCTAAGGCAAAACAGGGCAGTGTTGTCAAAACTGAAAAACAATGGTTGTATGGTTTCAGTAAAACTAGTAGTTATTACTGTTTCCCATTTGCCTGTATCCTCGTTTTTTACAAGCATGCTTGTATTTACACCATCTGTAGAGGTGGCTACTCTTATTCTGCCTTTATGGTCTATAACCCATGCGCTAATGTTGCCGGGGTTTTCTTCCAGCATTTTGCGTTCGCCAGAGTTTATGTTTAGCAAGTAGGGGTCAAAAACTGTTGGGTTGCGCTCATTAGTTTCTATAAGCACATGCTCATCATCGTTTGGCAAATCGTCTATCAAATTAGCGCGCACACCACTGTCAGGAGTTAGTGCCTTTGCACCACCTATGTCAGAAGCAGTAGCTTCCATGCTTAGCGCTTCACCACTTACTGAGGGTGTGTTTACTGAATAGATAACATAATTCTCATCGCCACCATTGTCTTTTAAAAATAGGAGGGTGGTTTCGTTGCCCCACATATAGCCGGCTATATCGCGGTCGGTTACTTGTGTTACCTGTGTTATTTCTTTGGTATTAATGTTCTGAATAAAAATATTCATTCTAGAATCTACAGGAGCTAACCATGAATAGAAGTTGCCCTCAGACGAAATTTTGTATTGAGATTTTACAGGATTCTTAAAAAAATCTTCTAAAGGAATAAGCGGTGAAGACTCTTGGTTAATCATAAGTTTTTCTTTTAACGATTCGTTTTTAGTTGGTTTTGCTTTTACCACCTCTTTAGTTTGAGCTATAAAGGTGCTGCTGGCAAGTGTTAGACTAAGCGAAAGAAGAATGCTTTTTGTTTTCATCTTTTTTAAAGTAATCATATTAGAATTTGTTTTTGGCTTTTTTAATAAAGCGAGTGCGAAAGTAGCAGTCCTTAGCTAGAACCTTGCCCAAATTTTGTCAGAATTCAAAATTCAAGTTTTCAGGTCTTAGAGCCAACTATCAGGGCATTTATCATTTTTGACCAGCTGTGAATTGTACTTTTTCATAAAATTCATAGACACCCCCCATCAAAACAGTAGTTGTCCACAAAAAAGCAACACTTTTTGGAACACACCCCCTCTTTTTGATAGCTTTGCCACCGAAAATTAGAAAAATACGATTCCATAACCCCAAAAAAATAATTTCAGCCATGTCCAACAACCGTTTTCAAGCCCTTTCAGAATTGCATTACCGTCAGCCTAACCCTGACACTGCCAGCACCCAGCGCATATCGGAGTATTTCGGTGCCAATGTATTTTCTACCTGGAAAATGCGCGAATACCTGACAGACGATATATATGCAGAACTAATGGACTGCATAAACAATGGCACACGCATAAACAGACAAACGGCAGAGCATATAGCCAGCGCTATGAAAGAGTGGGCTATGAAAAACGGTGCAACGCACTACACCCACTGGTTTCAGCCGCTTACAGGTAGCACGGCTGAAAAGCATGATACTTTTTTCAAACCATTGTTAGACGGACGTGCAGTGGAAAAATTTGACGGCAGCATGCTAGTGCAGCAAGAACCTGATGCAAGCAGTTTCCCTAGCGGTGGCATACGCAACACTTTTGAAGCACGGGGTTATACCCTGTGGGACCCATCATCGCCTGCGTTTTTAGTAGGTACCACACTGTGCATTCCTACCATATTTATATCCTACACAGGCCATGCATTGGATTATAAAATGCCGCTTATGAAAGCCCTGCATGCAGTGGGCAATGCGGCTGCCGCTGTGTGTCAGTATTTCGACAAGGATGTGGTAAAGGTAGAAACCACCCTTGGCTGGGAGCAGGAGTACTTCCTTATAGACTCCGCACTTCATAGTGCACGCCCAGATATAGCTATGACAGGCAGAGCCCTTTTTGGTGCGCGCCCTGCCAAAGGCCAGCAGTTGGAAGACCACTACTTTGGTAGCATACCGGAGCGTGTTATGTCTTTTATGCAAGATTTTGAGCACGAGTCGCACCTATTAGGCATACCTGTTACCACGCGTCATAATGAGGTGGCGCCTAACCAGTTTGAGCTTGCCCCAATGTTTGAAGAGGCTAACCTGGCTAATGACCATAACCAGTTGGTAATGGATGTGCTGGAAAAAACTGCTCGCAAGCACAACTTCCGTGTGTTGCTGCACGAAAAACCATTTGAAGGAGTAAACGGTAGCGGTAAGCACAACAACTGGGCACTAAGCACCAACACAGGTGTTAATCTGCTAAAGCCGGGCAAAAACCCTAAGAGCAATATGCAGTTTCTTACCTTTTTGGTAAATACTGTGGCTGCTATACACGAAAATGCTGATGTGCTACGCGCATCAATAGCTACCGTGGGCAACGACCATCGATTGGGTGCCAATGAGGCTCCACCGGCTATTATGTCTGTATTTCTTGGCGAGCAGCTTTCGCTCATGTTGGACAATTTAGAAAAGAACATTAAGGCTGGCAAAATGACGCCAGAAGATAAAATAGGTCTTAAGCTAAACATTGGCAAATTGCCACAAGTGTTGCTTGACAATACAGACCGCAACCGCACCTCGCCATTTGCATTCACCGGCAACAAGTTTGAGTTTAGAGCAGTGGGAAGCAGCGCCAACTGTGCACATGCTATGATTACGCTTAACACCATAGTGGCCCATCGCTTGGTACAATTTAAGAAAGATGTAGATGCACGTATAGCCAAGGGTGACGACAAGGATGAGGCCATTTTGAAAGAATTGCAGCGTCTTATTAAAGGCAGCAAAGCCATCCGTTTTGAAGGCAATGGCTATGGCGATGAGTGGGTAAAAGAAGCTGCAAAACGTGGACTTTCTAATTTCCAAAATACTCCGCTCGCCTTGGCTGTGTGGAAGGATAAGAAAGTACAAAAAATGTTTGAAGAACAAAACGTACTTACACACGAGGAAATACATGCCCGCTACGAAATAGAAGTGGAAACTTATGTGCGCAAGCGCGAGATAGAAGCCCGTTTGACAATAGATTTGGCTCAAAACCACATATTGCCGGCAGTAATCAATTACCAAAGCCGCCTCGTAGAAAATGTGCTTGGCTTGAAGGAAATATTGTCACCTGCTGAGGCTAAAGAGGCTACAAAAACACAGGTGGAGTTAATAAAGGAAATATCGGCTGGTATAAATGGCATAGCCACTTCCATAGCCAAACTAAAGACTGAAAAGGAAAAGGCAGGCAAAATGGACCTTGAAAAACAAGCCGAAGCTTATGTAAGCAAAGTGAAACCAATGATGGATGCCATACGCGAGCATGCTGATAGATTGGAACTTATAGCAGACGATGAAGTTTGGCCATTGCCAAAATTGAGAGAGATATTGTTTACAAGATAAAACAAACGCATTTGTTATAAAATCCGATGTTCACGAGAATATCGGATTTTTTTATAACTATTTGGGTGACAATCAGTGGAATGTGACATAAAGAGGAGTTAATAATTTAACTCAAATTACCTTAGGAAACCATGAACATTCAATTGAATTATTTGCATTGCCCGAAATTTCATTATTTTCGTCACCTTCTAAAATCAAGGACAAACAAAACCAACCTTATGAAAATCTCGCAACTACTTACTCTAGCAATGGTTGTGGTACTATCTATTACCACCAACGCTCAGAAAGCAGCCAAGAAAGCCAACGCGGCATTTGACAATTTAGCCTATACTGAAGCAGCTAAGCTGTACAAAGTGGCTGAAGCTCAAGAAAAAAATCTAGACCAGAAAGCCTTTATTTTCTTTAGAATAGGAGAGTGCGAGCGCTTGAGCGCCCACTACAGCCAGGCCATGGAGTGGTATGACAAGGCTATAACTGCCCAGTATAACAACGTAAATCCAGAGGTGCACTACGACTATGGCCTTTGCTTAGAAAATCTGGAGCGCTGGGACGATGCCACCGCACAGTACAACAAGTACATAGCCAAAGGTGGCGACAAAACCAAAGCCAATGCGCGCATGGCCGCATGCAAAGACGTGGCTGAGAAGAAGGCAGGCAAGCAAAAGTTCATCATTACTAACGTAGCTGAAATGAACTCACCGTTTTTTGACTTTGCTGCGCAATATTCTGCCAAAAAGGGCGAGCAAATGATGTTCTCAACAGGTCGCCAAGCTGCCACAGGTGGCGGAGTTGACCCTATAACAGGTGAGAGCTGCCAAGACTTGTTCTTTGTAGACGTAGACAAAAAGAAAAAAATGAGCACACCACAGCCTGTGGCTGGTAACGTAAACACTGCTCGTCACGAGGGTGCTATGTGTTTCAACAAAGATTTTTCTGAAATGTATTACACCGCTATAAACTGCGACCCAAGTTTACCTGGTCCTGGCGATATTTATATGTCTAAGAAAGTTAGCAATGGCTGGGAAGAAGGAGTAATAGTGAATCTAATAGACCGCGAGGCTGATGACACTACTACTGTTGGTCACCCTTGCCTTACTTTGGACAATAAGTACATGATTTTTGTATCGGATATGCCGGGTGGCAAAGGTGGCAAAGACCTTTGGTATGCCTCATGGGACAAGAAAGCTGATACGTGGGTAAAGCCTACCAACCTTGGTGCTATAAACACCAAAGGCGATGAGTATTTCCCATACGTGGCAGAAGATGGTTCACTTTATTTCTCATCTAATGGTCTAAATGGTCTTGGTGGTTTAGATGTATTTCGTGCTGAAAAAACAGGCGATATTTCTTTTGGTACTCCAGCAGGACTTCCTTACCCAATTAACACAACCTCAGACGATTTCGCCCTTATACTTGAAGATAAGAAAGAAGGTGATAAGTCATTTTCAGGTTACCTTACCTCTAACCGCCCTGGCGGAAAAGGATTAGATGATATCTACCATTTTGCAGAGCCTCCATTGGAGTTTACATTGGCAGGTACTGCTTATGATAAAGAAACAGGTGCTCCATTGTCTAATGCCAATGTGGTAGTAAATGGTTCTGACGGTGCTAGCTATAAATTAACTACTGATGGCAATGGCGGCTTTAGCCTTGACAAAACGCAACTTATGCCAGAGGTTAGTTACACAGTAGATATAGCTAAAGACCAGTACATAGGAACAGGCGACAACTTTTCTACAAAAGGCCTAAAGGCTTCAGTAAACTTTGCTCGCGACTACTTCCTTATACCTATACCTAAGCCAACTGACGAAATCAACATGCCACTTGTACAATACCCTTACAACGAGGCTACTTTGTTGATTAACGAAGAAGTAAATTCTGCTGACTCATTGAATTTCCTTTTAGAAATACTGCAGCGCAATCCTAAAATGGTAATTCAGTTGGAAGCACACACAGATGCTCGCGGACAAGACGACTACAACTTAAAACTGTCGCAGCGCAGAGCGCAAACTTGTGTGGACTACCTAATATCTAAAGGTATAGATGCAGAAAGATTGAAAGCAGTAGGTATGGGCGAAAAGCAGCCAAAGACTATGACCGCTGAATCAAACGGTTTCACTAAAGGAACTACGCTTACAGAGGCTTACATAGGCAAACTTACTGCTGACAAGCAAGAAGCAGCGCATGCCCTTAACCGTAGAACAATATTTAAAATCCTAAACAACAACTACGTACCTAAGAAGTAGCGTATTGGATGATATTTCAAGGCGGATGCGACTATGGTCGCATCCGCCTTTTTCATTATATAATACTTTCTATCATTACCCTTCATGAGCAGTTCTAAATATTCGGCCCGCGGAGTTTCTTCACAAAAGGAAGATGTGCATGCGGCCATTAAAAACATAGACAAAGGCCTTTTCCCCAAAGCATTTTGCAAAATAGTGCCCGACTACCTTACAGGCAGCAGCGAGCACTGCGTGGTAATGCATGCTGATGGTGCTGGTACCAAAAGCTCACTGGCCTATATGTATTGGCGCGAAACTGGCGATATGAGCGTATGGAAAGGCATAGCCCAAGACGCCCTTATTATGAATCTGGACGATTTGCTATGCGTGGGAGCTATAGACAATATAATGCTTAGCAGCACCATAGGTCGCAACAAAAATCTAATACCAGGCGAAGTAATAACTGCCATAATACACGGCACCGAAGAGTTGCTAAGCGAGCTACGCCAGGCTGGCATAAACATATATAGCACCGGTGGCGAAACTGCCGATGTGGGCGACCTTGTGCGCACACTTATAGTGGACAGCACTGTGGTGTGCCGCATGCCACGAGCTGAGGTAATAGACAATGCCAATATTAAAGCAGGCAATGTCATTGTTGGTTTTGCAAGCTTTGGCCAAACCACCTACGAAACGGAATACAACGGAGGCATGGGCAGCAACGGACTTACCAGTGCCCGCCACGATGTGTTCTACAAAGATTTGGCTGAAAAATATCCTGAGAGTTTTGATGCCGCTGTGCCAGAGGATTTAATATACAGCGGCTCATACATGCTTACCGACCCTGCTGATGATACTACCTTGGATGCAGGCAAGCTGGTACTGTCGCCTACGCGCACTTACGCGCAAGTAATGAAGGTAATTTTTGACTCTCTCAAACATAAAATAGATGGCATGGTGCACTGCAGCGGTGGTGGCCAAACCAAGGTACTCCACTTTGTAGACAAGGTGCATGTAGTAAAGGATAACCTATTTGAGGTGCCACCATTGTTTCAAATAATACAGCAAGAGTCGAAAACCGACTGGGCAGAAATGTACCGCGTTTTCAACATGGGCCACCGCATGGAAATATATACCGATGAGCAAAGTGCCCACCAAATGATAGCCATAGCCAAAACATTTAATATGGATGCACAAATAGTAGGCAGAGTAGAAGCCGCCCCAGAAAAACAACTAACCATCCGCAGCAGCAAAGGAGAATTTGTTTACTGAAAACAAAGGTGAAATAAAAAAATCAAATATCAAAAAAACGAATAACGAATATCCAACTTTAAATATCCAAGGCTCAAGTAAAAAATCCTGCAAATCCATTTAATCCTTTCAATCCTTGTTCTATTCGAGGCTAGAAGTTAGAATTTCGAAGGTTTAAAGATCCGTTTCAATCCATTGTAATCCGTGAAAATCTGTGCCCTATTAAAGTAAAAAAAAAAACTCTTAATCCTTTAAATCCATTAAATCCTTGTTCTATTAGACAATCAAAAAAGAATATCGAATGATGAATAACGAATAACGAATGCCGAAGGAATAATTTAAAATCTAGTATCCCACATCTCATATCTCATATCTCATATCTCACTTCCAAAAAAATGAACTACCTCGAAAGACTACTAAGCATAAAAGACCGCTACTTAGAAGTAAGTAAAAACATAATAGACCCCGATGTAATAGCCGACCAAAAGCGCTATACAGAATACATGCGCGAATACAAAGACCTGGGCAAAATAGTGGAAGTGGGCGATGTGTATGAGAAGGTATGCAACGACCTGCAAGGAGCCAAAGACATACTCTACAGCCAGGAAGATGCTGGCATGAAAGAGCTGGCCCAAATGGAGTATGACGAGCTAATGCCCGAAAAAGCCAGACTGGAAGAGCAAGTGAAAATGATGCTCATACCTAAAGACCCTGAAGACACCAAGAACTGCATAGTAGAAATACGCGGTGGCACAGGTGGCGATGAGGCCGCCATTTTTGCTGGCGATTTGTACAGAATGTACACACGCTACATACAAAAGAAGGGTTGGAAGTATGAGGTGCTTACACTAAACGAAAGCACACTGGGTGGGTATAAAGAAGTAAGTTTTGAAGTAAGTGGCGAGGAAGTATATGGCACACTTAAATTTGAAAGTGGCGTACACCGCGTGCAGCGTGTACCCGAAACAGAAGCACAAGGCCGTGTGCACACATCCGCTGCTACGGTGGCTGTAATGCCCGAGGCAGAGGAGTTTGATGTGGTAATAAACCCAGCAGACATAAAGCGCGACACCTACCGAAGCAGCGGTGCAGGCGGACAGCACGTAAACAAAACAGAATCGGCAGTGCGACTAACACACATACCCACAGGTGTGGTAGTAGCCTGTCAGGAGGGCCGCTCGCAGCATGAGAATGCTGAGAAGGCAATGACAGTGTTGCGCAGCCGCATATTCGAAGCAGAAGTATTGCGCAGGCAAGAAGAGCGTGCAAAAATGCGCAAGACTATGGTGAGCACAGGTGACCGCAGTGCTAAAATAAGAACTTACAACTACCCGCAAGGCCGCTGCACCGAGCACCGCATAGGTCTTACATTTTACAATTTAGATGCAGTAATGAATGGCGAGATAGACGAAATAATAGAAGCATTAAAACTTGCAGAGAATACAGAGAAGTTGCTGGCGGAGAATTGATAGTGTTTTATTATTTAGACAGGTCTATTTGAGGGTGCATTGTGTAACATTCACACCATCAAGAATGATTAAAACTCAAGCACTAAATCAACTAACTATAGAAAACAGACTATGGCACTAAAACAAATATTATTCATCTTATTTGTTTTGATAAACACGAGTTCAAAGAGTCAAAATTGGCCTCATGGCCAAGACACTGTGCCTACAAATCTTCATCATTGTGTGAGGGATTCGCTATACACACTTTTTGTAGATGATTCGACTTGGATAAAATTTTCTGTAGGTAAGCGAGGCAGAATTAATCATATTGAATTTGATACCACTAAGTATAAAAGCATTCGGAAGATTGAATACAAAAGTGGGGGAAGTAAGATTTTCGCAGAAACCGATTTTGGCAAAATGGATGGACCTGATGTTCTATTATTCACCAAACGTGACAGCCATGGTGCTTCATTTGGCCTACAAATAAAAGAAGCAGATAATGGTACTTTCTATACTTATGATAGAAAAGGTCGCCTTGCAGTGATTAGACAATTTAGCCATAATCAACCAACGGGATGCACTTGGTATTTTGATAAAAAAGGTAAAGCTTATTATAAGGTCTGTTACAAATAGGGTATGCCTTAGTTTTGGATGTTAAACCCCCAATTGAGCGAGTCGGCCCCATAGGGCCAAGTCGTTTGAGCATACGATAAGACTGCTTGTCACCATGTGGCGTCATATCTATAAATAAAAATCATAGATTTAATTCTCACCATCCACCTTCCGCAAATTTTGCTCTGCGCTCATAATTGCCCCATCTTGCGGCCATAATAGTATATGACACGCCAGCAACTCATCCAGTTAATTCACCAGCGC
>JANOXJ010000132.1:0-7815 GCA_031418455.1 Flavobacteriales bacterium
CAATCAACAAAATCCTCAAAAAATTTGTAGGAGACAAAACCCAAAACGACCTTAAGGAAATAAACCCGATAGTAGCCAAAGTAAATGAAATTGGCAGCACACTGGTTTCTGTTTCTAATGACGAGTTGAGAACACGCTCACAGGCGCTTAAAAATAAAATTAAAGCCGCTACACAGCCTCTGGAAGAAGAGTCAGAAAACCTAAAAGTGCAGGCAGAAGCCTTGCCTGGCACTGAGCTCGAGCAAAAAGAAGCTATATACAACCGTGTGGACAAACTAGCTAAAGAAATAAACATAGCGATAGAAAACGTATTGGACGAAATATTGCCAGAGGCTTTTGCCATAATGAAAGAAACCGCGCGCAGGTTTAAAGAAAATGCAGAAGTAAAAGTGAACGCTAGCTCTTTTGATAAAGATCTTGCTGCTAGTGGTAAAAAAAAATATGTTAGCATAGAGGGCGAAAACGCTATTTGGAAAAACACCTGGATGGCCGCAGGCAACCAAATTAAGTGGGATATGGTGCACTATGATGTGCAGCTCATAGGTGGTATAGCATTGCATAAAGGTAAAGTGTCAGAAATGGCTACGGGTGAGGGTAAAACACTCGTTGCAACACTGCCTGTTTTCTTAAATGCTCTTGCCGGAAAAGGCGTGCACTTGGTTACAGTAAACGATTACCTGGCCAAGCGCGACAGCGAATGGATGGGACCTATCTACGAATTTCATGGCCTTAGTGTGGACTGTATAGACCGCCACCAGCCCAATAGCGATGCACGCAGAAAAGCCTACCAGGCAGACATAACATTTGGCACTAACAACGAGTTTGGTTTTGACTACCTGCGCGACAATATGGCTACAGAAGCTATGCAACTAGTGCAGCGCAAACACCACTTTGCTATAGTAGACGAAGTGGACTCAGTGCTTATAGATGAAGCACGTACACCACTTATTATTTCTGGCCCTACACCCAAAGGCGATGAGCAAGAATTTGATGCATTAAAACCAAAAGTGCAACTGCTTATAAATGCTCAAAAAGCCGCAACAAGCGAATTTTTAATTACAGCAAAAAAGAAACTTCAGCCAGAATCAGGAACATCTTCCAAAGAAGATGCGGCTGATGGTGCACTGTCGCTATACCGCGCCTACCGCGGATTACCTAAGAACAAAGCCCTTATAAAATTCTTAAGTGAAGAGGGCATGAAAGCCCAATTGCTAAAAACAGAAGGCACCTATTTGCAAGACAACCAGCGCGACATGCACAAGGTAGATGCAGAGTTGTACTTTGTGATAGATGAAAAACACAATCAAGTAGAGCTTACTGAAAAAGGCATACAACTCATATCCAAAAACATGGACGATGAGAAATTCTTTATGCTACCTGACTTGGGCAGCGAGCTGGCCGAAATAGAAAACAGTGGTCAAAATGATGAGGAAAAGCTAAAAGCCAAGGACACCCTTATGCGCGACTATGGTATAAAGAGCGACCGCATACACACCATAAGCCAACTGCTAAAAGCCTATTCTGTTTTTGAAAAAGATGTGGACTATGTGGTAATAGAAAACAAAGTAAAAATAGTAGACGAACAAACAGGCCGCATAATGGAAGGCCGCAGATATAGCGATGGTTTGCACCAAGCTATAGAAGCAAAAGAAAACGTAAAAGTAGAAGCGGCTACACAAACCTACGCCACTGTTACACTTCAAAACTACTTCCGCATGTACCACAAGCTAGCTGGTATGACAGGTACAGCCGAAACAGAAGCAGGCGAGTTGTGGAGCATATACAAGCTAGACGTAATGGTAATACCTACCAACCGCGCCATAAGCCGCAAAGACCATGACGACAAAGTATACAAAACCAAACGCGAGAAATACAACGCGGTAATAGATGAAATAGCAGAGCTGCGCGCAGCCGGCAGACCCATACTTGTTGGTACTACCACTGTAGAAGTATCAGAATTGTTATCTAAAATGCTTCGCTTGCGTGGCATAGACCACCAAGTGCTGAATGCCAAACTGCACCAAAAAGAAGCAGAGATAGTAGCCAATGCAGGCCGCTCTGGCACAGTAACCATAGCTACCAACATGGCAGGCCGTGGTACCGACATTAAACTAGGCGAGGGTGTAAAAGAAGTGGGTGGACTTGCCATAATAGGCACAGAGCGCCACGACTCAAGGCGTGTAGACCGTCAGTTGCGTGGCCGTGCAGGCCGTCAGGGCGACCCAGGCTCATCGCAGTTTTATGTATCATTGGAAGATGATTTGATGCGCCTGTTTGGTAGCGACCGCATAGCCAAAATGATGGACAAACTTGGCCTGAAAGAAGGCGAAGTAATACAGGCTGGCATGATTACTACCAGCATAGAACGTGCGCAGAAAAAAGTAGAGGAAAACAACTTTGGCATACGCAAGCGCTTGCTGGAGTATGATGATGTAATGAACGCACAGCGCGAAGTAATCTACAAGCGCAGAAGACACGCCTTGTTTGGCGAGCGTTTAAAGTTGGATATAGACAACATGTTTTACGACTTGTGCGATGGTATAGTGGCTAACAACCATGCAGTAAAAAACCATGAAGGTTATAAGATGGAAATGCTGCGCCAGTTTGGAATGGAAGCACCGCTTAAGGCAGAGGACTTTGTATCGAACAAAGTAGAAGATGTAATAGCCCACACCTACCAAGCTGTAGAAAATAAATACAAGCAACGTGCGCAGCAACTGGCAGCCGAAGCATATCCGGTAATTAAAAATGTGTATGACAACAATGCACAGGGATTTAACAATATAGCCGTACCATTTAGCGATGGTCGCAAGGGAGTGCAAGTGTCAGTTAATTTAGAAAAAGCACATAGCACAGGCGGTGCAGAATTGATAGATGCATTAGAAAAAGGAATAACATTGGCCCTAATAGACCAAAGCTGGAAAGAGCATTTGCGCGCCATGGACGACTTGCGCAGCAATGTGCAGTTTGCCAGCCACGAGCAAAAAGATCCGCTTTTGATTTACAAATTCGAAAGCTACGAGTTGTTCAAGAGCATGGTATCAAAAGTGAATAGTGAGATATCAAACTTTTTAATGCATGCTGAATTGCCCAAAGGTCAGGCACCAGTGCGTGCTGCACAAACACCGCGCGCAGAAGCACCACGTGTAAACATAAGCAAACCAGAAACCATGAACCTGCAACAGCAACGCGCTCAAGTAAGTGCCTCGCAAGGTGGGCGCCCAATGCCTGGTATGCCACCTCAAGGCCCTCCTGTAAAAGCAGAGCCAGCTAAGGCAGAAGTGCGCATAGGTCGCAACGACCCATGCCCTTGTGGCAGCGGCAAGAAGTACAAAGCTTGCCATGGGCAAGGGGAGTAATCTCAGATATGTTATTCTTCAAATAATAAAACACCTCGAAAGGGGTGTTTTTAAGTTTTAAGTTGTAGTAGTTTTTGACTTTGTCAACAATAATTTTGTTATCTAAAAAACTTAACTATGAGAAAACTATACGCATCACTTCTATTAATAATATCCAGTATAGTTGCGGAAGCTCAATTAACGGTGAACAGCCTTGCACCGAACTTTACGGTTACCGACCTCACAGGAGAAACATGGGTACTTGAAAATTTGCTAGACAGTGGATATTCTGTTTTGATATGCTTAGGGGAGAGCGCGAACATGATAAACGATTATCCATCGTATCCAAATCAATTCAACAATTTGTATTATCAATTAGGGCCCGATTCATCTCAAAATTTGATGGTGTTTTTTTTTGATACCAATCTTAATACTGATAATGTTAGCTTAATTTCATCTGGTCTGCCTAGCAAATTTGATTTCCCAACTATTAATTGTGATGCCTCGTTGCTTAATACATTTAATTTTAGTTCGGGTACCGAAGGTTATTGCGAAATCATTTGTGCAAATGGAATCGTTAAAGAACAAATTAGCGCAACAAGCCCCAACATTTATAGCGAATCCTTTTTAATTGGTTGTGAAAATGCGACCATTCAAAATGACCTTGGAATTAGCTACTGTGGTTATTTTGATTGTTTTAATCAAATTGAAATAACAATAATCAATTATGGCAATCAAACCGTTTATAATATTCCGATAGAAATAATTATAGAAAATGATACAGTTTTTTATTTTCTGGAGTATATAGATTATAGTATTGATGAGCTGGTCATAACCAACTATGCAGAAATTCATTTACCATTACAATATGAGTTGAATAGCGAAACAGCAATTATTTGTAGAATTCTCTTGAACGATGACAACAATTATAACAATTATTATTTCGATCTGGCAGACCAAAATTATAGTAGCACTTCACACTCCAAACTCCAGCTAATTAATAATAGTGATAATGCAAGCCTAATTCATTTTCAAGTTCAGGGAGAATTCATCTCCACTTCAGTCCTAGTTCAAGATATTTATTTAAATCCAATGCAGACAATCGAACAAGACATTTACTTAATGCCTTACGATTGTTATAACATTAACATAATAGCAAATCCAGACATTTCAGCTCATTTATTAAGTGTTGCAAGCGATGGCACTCTGTCGGACGTCTTTGGAATAGACCTATTAATAAACGAAGATATATATCCCATGTTCTCAATTGATGAAATAGTTGCAATGAACTTAACTGGATTGGTATTTGACGACTTGACACTAGACGGCATTAAAGACTCATTCGAACCGGGCATCGGCAATATCGAAGTACATCTAGGCAATCAAATCACATATACCGATGCTAATGGTCACTACACTTTTCCTGATGTAAACATTGAAGATTATACTGAGTTAAGTATTGTGTATGATGAAACATTGTGGCCCGTTACAACTACGGGTTCAACCATACCAATTGACAATGGAATGATGAGCAATTTCAACTTCGGTCTCAGCAACAATGATCCATTTTACCTTTTACAATCTTATACTTCTGACCCGTGGTTCTTCTGCGGTTTCGATGGCCAGCTTTATATTTCTGTTTCCAACGAAGGCAACATGGCAGCTAGCGGAACACTCACAGCAACGCTTGATCCGTTGCTTACATATGCAGGTGCCTCCCCAGCCCCACTTTCATTTGTGGGCAATACCATTGTGTGGGAAATTAGCACATTGCCTGTAGGTGGCAATGCCTATTTCTATGTAGATGTTGTAGCGCCAACATTTGAGCAAATGGGCGAAACCATGACCACAACACTCAACATACTAACATACGATAGCGATGGAATGGAAGTGGCCAACAACACAATAGAAAATTCAGGCATCATAAATTGCAGCTACGACCCCAATGATGTTACCGGATTTCCGACAGGCGAAACTGATGCGCATTTCATACAAAATGGAACTCAATTAGAATATTTAGTACGCTTTCAAAACACAGGCAATTATCAGGCATTTGATATTCGTGTAGATGATCAACTTGACAGCGATCTAGATTTTTCTACCTTCGAGTTTGTTGGTTCTTCGCATGCATGTGTTCCGGTGTTCAATACCGAAACAGGTTTCATTCAATTCTACTTCAACGACATTAACCTGCCTGATAGCACTACCAATGAAGCTGGCAGTCACGGTTGGTTGCGCTATCGCATTTCACCACAAACACCATTGGCTGAAATGACAATTATTGAAAACACTGCCTACATTTATTTTGATTTCAATCCCGCTGTGGTTACAAATACCTATGTACATACTATAAGTGATTTGTATTTTGGATTGGATGAAACAACTATTCCTACTATATCACTTTACCCCAACCCAGCCAACCAAACAGTGGTGTGCAATTTCAATTCCAACAGGTTTCAATCCATCAACGTAATTGACCTCAGTGGAAAAATAATTTTGAAAGAATCCAATCTTTCGAATGGCCAAACCACTATCAGCACTGCAAACTTGGCGGAAGGTGTATATATTATTGAAGCCCTCCGCAAGGACGGAATGACAAGTGCTCATGCGCGTTTGGTGATACAACATTGATTTGCACTTTTTGAAGAAACAAAAAAGACGAGTGAAGCAATTTACTCGTCTTTTTTTATTTGCAAAACCTTTCTCCACAACTCACTCTCTGCATATTTTTTTATCACCTCATTTCTCTTCATAAGAAAATTTTGCATGTACTTGCATAGAACAATTTGATTAAAAAGGCTACCCAAAATACCCAATGGCGATTCAAATTGGAACACATCAGTCATGGTGGTTTGCCCTTTATTCTCTTCAAAAAAATGCTCATGGCTAAACGACTTAAAAGCCCCTTTAACCATTACATCCTTAAAATATATAGGCCTATTTAACTGCTCAATTCGCACCGTAAGTTTCTGATTTATACCAAAATGGGTGGCTTGCCATGTTATTACATCACCCTGCTGCGCAAGTCCTGTCAGTCTTCCAGCTATCGCCTTTTCGTTGGTTTTAGAGGTGCTTATTATATGCAAATCAATACTTCTGGCAAGGTCAAAGCACCTTTCTGTAGGAGCATTTATGGTGGTAACTAGCTTAATTACAGGCATTAGGCAAAAGTGCAGTTAATTCAAAGAAAAAAATGAATAAAACCATCAACAATTGTTTGAAAACAACGGTTTATAAAAAGCACCTACTATAGCCATTTCGTGTGCACATTTGCGCAAAATAGCCGCAGCAAACTCCATTGCTGCAATTAAGCCAAGTATACATGTCAAAACTTGAAATGAAAGTGCCCTCACCGGGCGAAAGCATAAGCGAAGTAACCATAGCCAACTGGCTTGTAAAAGATGGCGACTACGTGCAAAACGGCCAGGTAATAGCCGAAATAGACAGCGACAAAGCCACATTAGAACTGGCTGCAGAAGCTAGTGGATCTATTACCATTAAAGCCAAAGCGGGCGACACAGTAGCCGTGGGTGACATAGCCTGCACTATAGACACATCTGCTGCGGCACCTGCCGGAGCGCCCGCTGCTAAAGAGGCGGCACCAGCAGCCAAAGCTGAATCTAAGAAAGAAACTGCAACAGCAACTGCGGCACCATCGCCAATGCCTGCTAAATCATACGCTGCAGGCACACCTGCACCAGCCGCAGCCAAAATAATGGCTGAAAATGGTGTGGCCCCAGCCCAAGTAAATGGAACAGGACCAGGCGGCCGAATTACCAAGGGCGATGTACTTAGCGCCATAGCCAAAGGATTTGACACAACAGTTATACCCACACACTCAGCAGGCACGCGCGATATGCGCAAAGAAAAAATGACCTCGCTACGCAAAAAAATTGCCGAGCGCTTAGTGAGTGTAAAAAATACCACTGCCATGCTCACCACCTTTAACGAGGTGAACATGAAACCCATAATGGATTTACGTGCCAAGCACAAAGATGCTTTTAAAGAAAAACATGGCGTAGGCTTGGGCTTTATGAGCTTTTTTACCAAAGCCGTGTGCGAAGCGCTATACCATTACCCTGCAGTAAATGCACAAATAGACGGTGGCGAAATTATATTTCATGACTACTGCGACATAGGCGTAGCAGTCTCTAGCCCAAAAGGACTAATGGTGCCGGTATTGCGCAATGCAGAGGCATTGAGCCTAGCGGGCATTGAGAGTGGAATAGGCGACTTAGCTAAAAAAGTGAGAGATGGAAAAATAACGGTAGATGAAATGCAGGGCGGCACCTTCACCATTACCAATGGCGGTGTGTTTGGCTCCATGCTTTCTACACCCATTATAAATCCTCCGCAAAGCGCCATACTAGGCATGCACAACATAGTGGAGCGTGCAGTGGTCGAAAATGGTGAAATAGTTATTCGCCCTATTATGTATGTGGCACTTAGCTACGACCACCGCATTATAGATGGTAAA
>JANOXJ010000133.1:0-23098 GCA_031418455.1 Flavobacteriales bacterium
CGGCCGGTAAGCAATTGCTTTTGAACCGTTGGTTGTACTACACCAAACTGGTCAATACGCTTTTTAATAATATTCTCAGTATTATTAATAGCATCTTCAGCTTCCTTTTCAAGAATTTTTATTACATCTTCGTCAGTTGAGTTTGCAGGGAATTTGCCTTTGTTTTCAATAGTGTCGAAAATGCGCCACAATTGCACATTAGAAGTATTGTTTGCCTTCCAGGCTTGCTCAAATAGCTTTACGTAAGAGGCAGTGCTGCTTAACTGTGCTGCTTTTGCATCTTCTATACTCTTGCGGAAAATGGCGTTATTGTTATTATCGCTTAGGGCTATTAGAAGCTCAGGTATAGATACTTCTAAAGTAACGCTCATACCGCCTTTAAGGTCCAAACCTAAATTCAATTGCTTATCTAACAATTGCTTGTAGGTGGTACCAAATACTGGATAGGCACTTGCATCTGAACTATCGCGTAGCAATTTTTTGTAAAGTGCCTGCGCTGTCTCATCAGTTTTTGCAGTGGTAACATCCATCTGCAAAGAGTCAGCTGCTAATTGAAGTATTTTACCTTCATAACGCTTGGCTACTAGGCCGAAGGAAAGAGTGTAAACAACGATAATGGTCAGTAGGATTACGAAAATCCAGAGAATTGATTTATTCCGCATGAATAGTAACTATTGGTAAGGTCAAATCTTATGTTTAATAATTATTCCAAAAAAAAGCTTCGCAAATATAATCTGTAGCTTTTGGCTAAAGTGCTGCTTTTTTTGAGGTTCAGACTGTCAAAAAAGAAGCACCGCAAGGTGCAGTGCTTCATATTTATATAATCTTTTTTAAATAGGCTTAGTTAGTATAACCGTTGGCTTTTGCACGCTTTAAAGCTGCAGTTAAACCAATTTTGTTAATGGTGCGCATTCCATTTGCAGTTACGCGAAGGTCTATCCATTGTTTTGTTTCATCATTCCAAAAACGCTTGTATTGTAGATTTGGATAAAACTTGCGCTTAGTCTTAATGTTAGAGTGTGACACTCTGTGTCCGCTTATTGTACTCTTTCCTGTTATTTCACAAATGCGTGCCATGACAATTAATTTATTTTTAATTACTCCCTATAATTTTTCGGGGGCGCAAAGAAAACACAAGTTTGCCTTATTTCAATGAACTTGGCGTAAAATTTCTTTGCGGAGTAAATTTAATGCGTAATTAGACGCTACAGTTATAGTCCTGTCGCGGCTTTTGCCCAAATTAAACTTTACTGAAATGACCTCCTCTGGGCCTGCTATAGCGAGCCAAACCGTGCCTACGGGTGTATCTTGGGTGCCACCATCGGGGCCGGCTATGCCCGTGCTGGCCACTGCCCAATGGGTATTAAACACGTTTCTGGCGCCCTGGGCCATAGCCTTGGCTACCTCCGAACTTACTACACCGTACTGGTCAATCAACGCTTGCGGAACATCTAACTGTTTGTTTTTTAGCTCGTTGCTGTAGCTGATGATGCCGCCTTTGTAATAAGCACTGCTTCCTGAAACGCTCGTTATTAAATGTCCTATAAATCCGCCCGTGCAGCTTTCGGCTGTGCTCAAAGTCTCTTTTCCTTCAGCTAATATTCTGCCAACCACACTTTGAATGGTCTCTTTTTCATGACCGTAAATGTGTTCGCCTATTAACTGGCTCAGTTCTTTTTCCTTCGTTGCAATTTTTTGCATTACCACTTCGCGTGGTGCGTCTATGTAGCTGCTTAGGCGTAACTTAACCATGCCGGGCGATGGCAAATAGGCAAGTTTTATTTCTTCTTTTTCTAAGGAATTTTCCCAATCGGCTATGGTGGTGGCTAAAAATGATTCGCCAACACCCATTGTAAGCACTGTGCGATGCACTATGGCAGGGCGCTTGAAATGGTTAAGAATTTTGGGAATAATGGTCTCTTCCATCATACCCATCATTTCATATGGCACACCGGGCATGGAAATGAAGACTGTGTCGTTTTTCTCGAACCACATGCCGCAGGCTGTGCCTTTTTGATTTTGAATAACTGTGCATGCAACTGGTAGGGCAGCCTGCTGCCTGTTGCTTTCCAGCATGGGCAAACCACGGGCTTCAAAGAATTGGGTTATTCGCGCCAGGGCTTCTTCGTTTATTACCAGGCTGGTATTAAAATATTTGCAAAGTGTATGCTTTGTAATATCATCTTTGGTAGGCCCTAGTCCACCGGTTATAAATACAAGCTGCGAGCGCTGCGAAGTCTCGTTTAACGAATTAATTATTTCTTGCTCAGAATCTGCTATAGCAGTGGCCCGGTGTATTCTTACACCTATAGAATTCATTTGCTCGCCTATCCAAGCGCTATTTGTGTTAATAGTCTGCCCTATTAATAGTTCATCACCAATGGAAATTATTTCTGCTTGCATATTTTATTATATATATAGGGAGAGCGGTAGGGGAATTAGAAAAACAATAGTAAGAACATATGATTTGCAAAGCAGGTTCATTAGGTTTCTTTTTTTACCCATTGTCTTCTATTATTGCAATGTTGTTTTTGTAAAACCTTAATTTAATATTCAAAATTATATGAAAAAAATCTACGCATTTTTCTTGTTTACGGCTGTTGCCGGAGGTGCTATTGCGCAGCTCAAGCCACGACCTCAGGTTCCTCAATCAGCTCAAAGTGTGAAAGTGTCTAAGGACGCTATTTATGCTAACCCAGCCATTAATTCACCATCTAACAATGATTCAAAATTAGGTGCTCCAATTCCTATGGCTAAGTTTCAAAAGAACATGACGCTATGGCAACAAATAATTGGTTATACCAATTATGATAACCAGTCAAACGGTAGTATGGAGGACAGAATAATAATGGATGACAATGGAATGGGTCATGCCGCTTGGATGCTAAGTAATGAAGTAAGCACATGGTCTGACCGTGGCACTGGTTATAACACAGGTGTTTATACCAATTGGGAGGTGGAGCCTGTAGACCGCATAGAGGATGTGCGCACTGGTTGGGTGGACTTGCACAAAACGGCTAATGGTACCGAATTTTATGTGTGTCATGATGGTTCAGGTGCGCCTAAGTTTAATAGTCGTCCGGCTATTGGTACAGGAGCTTGGACATTGATTGATTTACCTACCACATTTACTCAAGATTTTCTTTGGCCTCGTGCTGCAGTAGATGGCAATACTATACATGTAATTGCTCTTAGCGAGCCTTCTGGTTTGGATGCGGCAGCCCTTCCGGTAAATAATTTGGATGGCAACCTGGTGTATTGGAGAAGCGATGATGCAGGTGCTACTTGGACTGTTCAGGACCAATATTTTGCTGAGTTAGATGTGTCAGAATACGAAGGTATTTCATCTGACTCTTACGCTATAGATGCAAGAGACGGTGTCGTTTCTATTGGTATTTTCAGCAGATTTCACGATACTGCTTTGCTAAAAAGTGGTGACAATGGTACAAGCTGGACATATACAGTTATCAGCGATTTTGCTATACCTGGCTACATCTACGATTCTTTGTCAGATTCAAATGCCGATGGAATTGCCGACACTTTATTTACTTGTGATGGTACCGGTGCATTGCTTATAGATGGTGCAGGTGTTACTCACGTTTTTTTCGGATCTAACTTTATTTTAGACGACACTCCCGATGATACGTTTTATTCTTATTTCTTCACTTTTGATTTATTGTATTGGAATGAAACCTATGCCACCGATGATGTTTTTATATGCGCTACTGCACAAGAAAGTCCAATTGATGACGATGAAACATTTACCATTGGTTCAGCTGATGAAGTTTCTAACTACACAAGAAGTTTAGCAGGAATGCCTACAATAACAGAAGATGCTGACGGTGTTATTTATATTGTCTATGCTGGTGCTGACGAAGAGTACCTCGGCAGTCAGTATTATCGTCATTTGTATGTTACTAAAACTGAAGATAGTGGAGCGTCTTTTGTGGATCCTGTAGAATTGACTCCTGATGTGGATTATGAGTATTTGGAATTTGCATATCCTTCATTAGTAGAACATGATGGAGTATTGCACATTGTAGCACAGAGAGACTCTGAGCCAGGAATACTGGTGCCAGAAGTGGCTAATGGAGCAAGCACAGAAACGAACGATATCATTTACCTTGCGGTAACTACTGATTTGAACGTGGATGTGAATGTGGACGAAAATGCAGCCCCAGTTGCAAAAATGAATGTATATCCAAGTCCTACTACCGGTGTAGTAAATCTTGAGGGTGAAAATTTGGATAAACAGTCGCTAAAAGTTTACGACATGACAGGTAAACTAATGGTGAATACCACCATTAACGGTCGTGATAAAGTAACTTATGATTTCTCTTTCCTACCTGATGGAATGTATAATCTAACAATAGGTAGTGGCAAGAGCAAAATGAGCACTGAAATATTGATTCAGAAATAATCAGATTTTTTTTGAGTTTTACGAGCTAATTAAACGGCCTTCAAAAGAAATTTTGAAGGCCGTTTTTTTATTCAGGTAGTTTATAAGGGAATGATTTTAGTCATTTATCACATTATTACAAATGGTGTTGCATAATCTTGCAGTCTACAAAAAAAATGAGAAGTGTATGGCAAAAACATTTAGCAGAGAAGATGTAATTAATGCTTTTAAGGATATACAAAATGGTATATGCAATGGTTTGGAAAATGCGGATGGAAAAGCAAAATTCATAACGGATGAGTGGAAACACATTAGTGGAGGCGGAGGGCGAAGCAGAGTGATACAACACGGTAATGTATTTGAAAAAGGTGGGGTAAATTTTTCTGCGGTAGAAGGTCTGTTGCCAGATTTCATGAAACATAGAGTGAAAGATGCAGCTACTAATTTTTTTGCATGCGGAGTAAGTATTGTAATACATCCGGTAAGCCCTATGGTGCCTATAGTGCACATGAACATACGGTATTTTGAAACCAATGCTGGCGATGCTTGGTTTGGAGGTGGCATAGACCTTACTCCCATATACGTGAACAAGCAGCAAGCTACTTTTTTTCACAATACACTGAAGCAAACTTGCGATACGTTTAGTAAAGAATTTTATAACAAATTCAAGCAAGAAGCCGATGAGTATTTTTATATAAAGCATCGCAAGGAAACGCGAGGAATAGGAGGTGTTTTTTACGATTATTTAATGGACTCCGAGGCGCATGATTTGGATTCGCTTTTTTCATTTTCTAAAGCTGTAGGCAATACATTTCTTAAAGCCTACTTGCCCATAGTGCAGGAGAATAAAATGCTCCCTTATAACGAGGAGCAAAAGCAATGGCAACTGTTGCGCAGAGGGCGCTATGTAGAGTTTAATCTGGTGTACGACAGAGGCACTCGGTTTGGACTGGAAACAGATGGCAGAGTAGAAAGCATTTTGATGAGTTTGCCTGAACATGCATCATGGATATACAACTACACACCTAAGGCCAATAGTGCTGAAGAACAAACACTGCAGATGCTGCAAAAAGGAATTAACTGGATAGGGGCATAGAGGGTAGATTTTTATAAGTGCTTTATGTAGTTATTTTTCATTTTTCTTGGTCGAAATATTTTGCCTGGTGTCATGTATCTTTTTACACTAAACATGCAGTGTCAATAATTTTATTATCTAAGCACACAGAGCAGTGGTGCGCACTCTTCTTTAGCCATGTAAAAAAAAATAATAGAACACAGCCCATGGCCTCTTTTGAAATTATAGGTGGTAAACCGCTAAAAGGTGAAGTAATACCTCAAGGTGCTAAGAACGAAGCACTACAAATTGTGAGCGCAGTATTGCTTACCGAAGAAGTAGTGACTATAAGCAACATACCCAATATTAGGGATGTAATGAAGCTTATAGAACTACTAGGCGAAATGGGAGTGGAGGTTAAAAAAATCGACACGGACACATATACCTTTTGCGCTAAAAATGTAAATTTGGAATACTTGCTCACCGATGATTTTAAAAAGAAGGGTGGAGCATTGCGCGGAAGTATTATGATCATTGGGCCGCTGTTGGCCCGCTTTGGCGAAGCATATATACCAGAGCCTGGTGGCGATAAAATTGGTCGCAGGCCGGTAGATACTCACCTAAGAGGTTTTGAAAATCTGGGTGCAACTTTTGAGCATCTTAAGAATGAGCGTTTTTATAAAATAAACGCAAAAAATTTGAAGGGCACATACATGGTGCTGGACGAAGCCAGCGTTACAGGTACTGCCAACATACTTATGGCGGCCTCTTTGGCCAAAGGTGAAACCACAATATACAACGCGGCCTGCGAACCCTATTTGCAGCAATTGTGCAAAATGATCATAAGCATGGGCGGAAATATTTCTGGCATTGGTTCTAATAAGCTAATCATACAAGGTGTAGATAAACTTGGCGGATGCAGCCATCGTATGCTGCCTGATATGATTGAAATTGGAAGTTTTATAGGCCTTGCAGCTACTACTAATTCCGAAATTACAATTAAAAATTGTGCAATAGCTGAGTTAGGCGTTATTCCATCTGTGTTTCGTAAAATGGGAATAGAAATGGAATTTAGAGGCGATGATATTTACATACCACAGCAAGATAGTTATAAAATAAATAGCCTTATAGATGGCTCCATGCTAACCATACGTGATGGTATATGGCCTGCTTTTACACCTGACTTAATTAGTGTAGCACTGGTTACAGCTACTCAGGCTAAAGGCAGTGTTCTCATCCATCAGTGGATGTTTGAGAGTAGGCTGTTCTTTGTAGATAATCTTATAGATATGGGTGCAAAAATTATTCTTTGCGATCCGCACAGAGCAGTGGTAATAGGTAGCAACAGAGAAACAAAACTGCGCGGCATTACTATGTCATCGCCCGACATACGTGCAGGGGTGAGTATGCTTATAGCTGCACTAGCAGCTAATGGCAAAAGCACCATTCATAATATAGAACAAATAGATAGAGGCTATCAGGATATTGAGAACCGACTTAAGAAACTAGGTGCAGACATAAAGAGAATAGAATAAGGTAGTTTGTTTAAGGAACTCATCCTTAAATAAAATCTACCTATCATTTTGGCACATTATATCAGATAATAATTTCATTCAAATAGTTTAATTCTAAAAAATGAAGGCTTAGGCCTTCATTTTTTTTTGCGGTATTAGTTATAGCGCAAAATCGTTTTGTCCAAAAAAAAGAGTGACTTGTCATAATAATGTGCTTATTCATTCTGCTGCAGGGGGTGTTTGTCTTTTCTATTGCTTATATGGTCGAATAGCAAGTGCGTGGCCGCAACAAACAAATGTTGTTTTAAGTAAACATAGGTTTTGAAACCCATCATTTCCACCTAAAATGAAATTAAGGAAAGTACTTTTAAGCCTAAGCAGTATCATTATTCTGTGCTCGTCACAGGCCATTGCGCAGGGGACACACTCGTGCCCTTCTGACCATATGAATGATTCATTGCTAATACATGATATCCAATTTAGCCGCAGTTTTTTCTATATGGAACAGCGCCTTGCAGAAGTGCAGGCAATGCCTGCAGAGGAGCGCTCCAATGTGCTGTACACCCTGCCTGTGGTGGTGCATGTAATACACGAAGGAGAGCCTTATGGCACAGCATCTAATATTTCTGACGAGCAAGTTATTTCTGCAATTGAGGCACTCAATGAAGACTTTAGAAGAATGGCCGGAACTAACGGTGATGGCACCGGTGTGGATGTGGAAATAGAATTTTGCCTTGCTCAGCGCGACCCCAATGGTCAACCAACTACAGGAATAGTGCGCGTAAACGGAAGCAGTGTGCCTTTATATGCCGACCAAGGCATAGAGTCCAGCGGTGGTGGTGGCGCAGTGGAAGAAAGTGTAAAAGCACTTAGCACATGGCCTAGAGCTTCTTATGTAAATATTTGGGTGGTAAACGAAATTGAAAACAACGATGCGGGCAATGGTGTACAAGGCTATGCTTATTTCCCAATCAATAATCCAATAGACGGTATAGTAATTCTGCATAACGCATTTGGTACTGTGGGTACACTGAAAACAAATACCAATATGAATCGCACCTTGTCGCATGAGATAGGCCATTACCTTGGATTGTACCACACATTCCACGACACATCGGTATGCGGCACAGAGAGTAATTGCAGCACAGCTGGCGACAGAATATGCGATACACCTGTTACCATACAAAATCCATCGTGCACATCGCCTGCATGCAGCGGAACACAGCAAGTTCAAAATTATATGGACTACACCCCTCAAACCTGTCAAGACATGTTTACCGAGGGCCAAAAATTGCGCATGCGCACCACTCTTGAAACACAACGAGCTACCATGATTACCTCCATGGGATGTATGCCTGTTTTTGCGCGCGATGCGGGCATTACATATGTGCAAAATCCTACGGGAACTATTTGTGCAGGAAGTGTGCAACCACAAGTTACGCTTGCCAATTTTGGTAGTAATACTCTTACAAGTGTAACCATCAATTATAATATAGATGGTGTAGGAAGCAGCACACAGGCATGGACAGGTTCTTTAGTTTCAGGCGCACAAACTACCATTACATTAAATGCTATAAACCCAGCCGCAGGAGCACATACGCTTTATGCATGGACTAGCAACCCAAATGGTCAAAGTGACCAAAACTCATCTAACAACCAAGCCACTGGTGCATTTACAGTTAGTTCTGGTGCAGCAGCACAATTGATAGTTACGTTAGATTATTTCGGTGGCGAAACCACATGGAATATTACAGATGCCGGCAACGTGGCTCTAGTGTCAGGAGGTCCATATCAAAACAATGCTCAGGGCACTCAAATTACTGAGGCTATCTGTTTAAGTCCTGGATGTTATACACTCAATTTTTTTGATGCCTATGGCGATGGTCAAGGTTTTACAAGCGGAAACTATGTATTAAAGAATTCGAATAATGTGGTGTTAGCCAGTGCCACGGGCAACTGGGGCGATGTATCTTCTAATAATTTTTGTTTGGAAGGAACGCCACCACCTACAGGCACAGCTCCTGTGGCATCATTTACAGTGCAAGACAATACCATTTGTAAAAATGTGCAAATAGATTTTACGAGCACAAGTACCAACACTCCTACTTCATACAGTTGGACTTTTGCAGGTGGTACACCAGCAACTTCTACGGTTCAGAATCCTCAAAACATTACATGGTCTACACCAGGGTATTATAATGTTACACTTACTGCTACCAACGCTTATGGAAACAATACATACGTATGCTCTAATTGTATTACGGTATATGCTGATCCTACTTCTTCACTTACCGGCACTAACCCAACATGTAGCGGAGGCAGCAATGGAAATATTACCAATGTAGTAAGTGGAGCTTCACCATTTACTTATGCATGGAGCAATGGATCTACTACACAAAATATTACTAACGTTGCAGCAGGTGCATATTCTGTTACTGTTACAAGTGCGCAAGGATGCACAGCTCAACAAAGTACTACACTTACTTCACCTGCGGCTATCACCATAACAGGTGTTACTACCAACCCAACCTGCAATGGTGTAAATACCGGTTCTATAACAGCTACTGCCACCGGTGGTACTGGCAATAAAACCTATGCCTGGAGCAATGGCGCTACAGGAGCCACAGTTAGCAATCTTAGCGCAGGAACATACACCGCAACAGCTACTGATGCTAATGGGTGCGCTGCCTCGCAAACATTTACCCTTACTGCACCAAGTGCCATGAGTATAACAGGAACTACCATAAACCCTATGTGCGACACTGGCAATACTGGCTCTATAACAGCAAGCGCAACAGGTGGAACTGGAAATAAAACATACTCTTGGAGCAACGGAAATATTGGTGCCACAGCAAACAATTTGGGTGCTGGCTCATATACAGTTACCGCAACAGATGCTAATGGATGCACAAAAACTCAATCGTTTACACTTACTGCCCCAAGTGCTATGACCATAACCGGCACCACAGTAAACCCATTGTGCAACACAGGAAACACAGGGTCTATAACAGTTAGCGCAACTGGGGGCACAGGTAATAAAACATACTCGTGGAGCAATGGAGCCACTGGTGCTACTGCTAGCAATCTTGCAGCGGGCACATATACAGTTACTGTTACAGATGCTAATGGTTGTATAAAAACACAATCGTTTACACTTACTGCCCCAAGCGCATTGCAAGCGGGCTTGGTGGATAATGATATACCATGCAGCGCACAATATGGCAGTGCTATGGTAACACCCAATGGTGGGACAGCGCCTTACTCGGTTGTTTGGAGTTCGGGAGCCACTGGCAACTCAGTAAGTAATTTGGTAGCCGGCAATAATTCGGTTATAGTAACAGATGCGCACGGATGTTCTGTATCAAACAATTTTGTAATAACTCAAACAGCTAGTTTAAATGTAACTATTAACGCTGCCAACACTAGTTGTTTTGGAGGCAATAATGGTAGTGCAATAGCAGCTGCTTCGGGTGGTAATAATGTGTTCAGTTATATGTGGAGCAATGGTGCTACTACTGCAGCTATAAATTCATTACAGCCTGGTCAGTACAGTGTAATAGTAACTGATGGCAACGGATGCCAGGGTACCGATGAGGTTACAATAACCCAACCGGAAGAGTTAACCCTTGCAATATTTAAACAAGATATCACTTGTTTCGGATTAAATGATGGTACCGCTAGCGTTACGGCCACTGGTGGTGTGGCGCCATACGAATATAGTTGGAACAATGGAGGCTCTGCTTCTGGAATTACCAACTTAAATGAGGGTAGCTATAGTGCCAGCGTGAGCGATAGCAATGGCTGCACTGCACAAGCATCTGTTGTGGTGTTAGAGCCTTCTTTAATGGTTGCAAACACTGTGGTGCTGGATGGTGAAAGTTGCCTTGGCAATGATGGAAGCGCGGTAGTAAATGTTATGGGTGGTTCACCGGGTTATTTCATAATATGGAACGATGGTACCATTTCTCAAACATTATCGCAGGCTGCGGCAGGCGATTACTTTGTAAGCATAACTGATGTGAATGGATGCGCGCTTACTGCAAACGTTACCATTCCTTTTGATTGTAAAACAGGTGTGCCTACCACACAACTTATTGATACCGATTGTGGTGCTTCAAATCTTCCTTTGAATGCATTTATTACTTGCGAGGAAGTACCCAATGCAGCCATGTATATGTGGAGATTTTTGTCAGTAAGCGGAATTATTATTTCTGATGAATATTCCCTTGGCAATTCATTTATGATAAATCAAATACCTGGAGTAACACAGGGCATGCACTATAAAGTGGCTATTAAGGCATTGGTAAACAATGTTTATGGTCCTTTAGGCACCTTGTGCGACTTTGGTATAGCGGGCGATTTGCCTGCCAGCACTACTTCTCTTAGTGATGAGGATTGTAATGCAGTGATAGTGGAATGGGGTCAAACCCTGGAAGCAAATGTGGTGCAGGGCGCTATGACTTATCAGTGGCACATTACGGGCAATAATTATGATTGGACCACATATACTGATGCCAACGTGCTCACCATTACAGAAAACATGAGTCTATTGCCTAATGAGGTGTATAGTGTGCAAATCAGATGCGCTATGGGTCAGGGTGTATATACTGAGTGGGGAGCCACATGTCAGTTTACTATGGGCATTGCAACCGGCATAGAAGATGGTGCATATCCGGAGTATTTGCTCATTTATCCTAATCCTAACGGTGGCGAAAATATTTTCTTTGATTTCAGTAACCTACCTGAAGGTAGCATCGTTCAAGACCTTACAATTTATGGCACTAATGGAAATTTAGTCGAAAAATTTAATACCACCCTCAACCCCGAATCCCAAAAAATTATTGAGTACAGATTTGCGCAAAAACTTGCCGCTGGCATGTAT
Organism: Flavobacteriales bacterium; assembly: GCA_031418455.1. GTDB lineage: Bacteria > Bacteroidota > Bacteroidia > Flavobacteriales_D > Sanyastnellaceae > JANNVZ01. Next base: position 11,850 of record JANOXJ010000133.1, read on the forward strand.
TTAATGCACTACAAGCTCAATGATCAGGAAGCGGAAATCAAGCTTATTGTGAGATAGATGATATAGGGTGGAGACCAAGTAATTGGTCGAAGTAGAGAGCCAGCGCAGCCTAAAAAACTCGCTGGCTTTCGAATTTTATTGCATTTTCTTTGTTTGAGAAATGCGTTTAGAGAATATAGAATATTTAATACGCATATTGGCCATTAAGGGGGGTTCTTATTACATTTGCCTTGTAAAAAAATAAATAATTCATTTAGCATGTCACACGATCACAACGATAATCATGGCCACAGCCACCACGAGGCTGAACAAAATGAAATAGCTGCACCAGTGGTGTTTGCGCTTGTTTGCGCTTCCATTGCAATCCTTATCATTTACATATTGGCTAAATAATTTTTAATTAAACTTTTTATTTAAGTTTAATCCAGCTTGAGCCACTTGCATTTGCAGGTGGCTTTTTTGTTTGGTATTTCATGCGCACTTTTTCTTTTATTGTTTCTTCATTTTTTAACTTTAGTTATCAATCAGTGGAACAATAAAGTTGCTCTTGCTACGTCATCTTACTACTTCCTTATTACAATAATTTTTTCCTTATGTCTAAATTTTTGCTTGGGTTTAAATACGCATTTAGTGGACTGGTTTATATGATGCGCACTCAGCTGAATGCTAAGGTTCATCTGGTCGCTGCCATATTTGTGTTGTGTCTTTCATTTTACTTCAACATTGAAAAGTGGGAATGGGCGGCCATACTTATATGCATTGCTATGGTATTTGCTGCCGAGGCGTGCAATACAGCTATTGAAAAAATGGTGGACCAACTTTCGCCAGGTTATAACCACTCAGCTGGTATTATTAAGGATGTGAGCGCTGCCGCTGTTTTATTAGTGGCCACGGGCGCTGCTGTTGTTGGTGCTATTATTTTTTATCCAAAAATTTTCTAATCATGTATACCACTCTTTGGGATAATTTAAAAAACAACTCAAGGCTGCATCTGTATTTAGTGCTGGCTTTTTCCATAGGCATCAGTCTCGTTTTGGAACTGGCACGCATCAGTTTCACAGGTCATTCATCCTATATATTTCTTATTTGGAATCTCTTTCTGGCCTGCATTCCGCTGGCCACTGTGTTGCTGGTACGATGGCAGCATCAATTATTTATTCCACACTACTTGTTTTGGACGGCAGTAGGTTTTTGGCTCCTGTTTTTTCCTAATAGTCCTTATCTCATTACAGATTTTGTGCACCTGCGCCAAAGGCCAGGTGTGCCTCTTTGGTTCGACATTCTTTTGCTTATGTCATTTGCATGGAATGGCTTAATAGTCGGTCTAGTTTCTTTGCTGGAGATTCATAGTCTTATTACGTCAAAGTACCGTGGCTGGCTGGCTTGGGTATTTGTAGTATCTGCTACATTTCTGGGTGGTTTTGGTATTTACCTTGGCAGAGAATTGCGGTGGAATAGTTGGGACATTCTCACCAATCCGTTTGATTTGATGCTGAATATTGTAAATATAGCTCTGCATCCTGCACAGCATCTTAAGGCCTGGGGAATGACTGGTGTTTTTGCTCTTTTTCTTTTGCTGGCCTATCTCACGCTTCATTTGCTTTCCAAGGCTGCACTTAGCAACCGCCCCACCGTGGTTAGCCATGAATAACATTAAAGCACTTTTTTTCTAAAGCATAAAATTTCAGCATAAAAAAAAGCCGCTGCATAGTGCAACGGCTTTTCTAAATATTTGATTTAGAATAAAATTATTTCTTATCGAATTTAGCATAGCGCGTCTTGAACTTGTCAATACGACCTGCTGTATCCACAAGCTGCATTTTACCTGTGTAAAATGGATGCGAAGCTTCAGAAATTTCCAGCTTTACTACTGGGTAATCATTACCGTCTTCCCACTTTATGGTTTCTTTGGTTACTACTGTGCTTTTACCTAAAAAAGCGTACTCGTTACTCATGTCTTTGAATACTACTAAGCGGTAACTTTCTGGATGAATGCCTTGTTTCATTGTTCTGTATAATTTTTTATAAACGGGCGGCAAATATAGTCTACAGTCTTCATTTTCAAAACCCCAAATTCAAAGTTTTTAAACTTTTGCCAATTTATTGTGGCTTTTGGCGAATTTAGAGCCCTCTAAAATGAAGGTATTACGCATAATAAACCGGTTCAATCTGGGTGGCCCTACCTACAATGCAGGCTATTTAACACGCTTTATGGGTCCTGAGTTTGAAACCATGCTCATAGGCGGCAGCCCACTGCCCGATGAGGCTCATAGTGGTTTTATTCTGGACAATATGGGGGTGGCCTACACCGAAATTCCTGAAATGGGGCGTTCTATTAACCCTTTTAACGACCTACGGGCATTTTGGAAAATTAGGTCCATAATGAAGCAATACAAACCTGATATAGTACATACCCATGCTGCCAAAGCGGGTGTTTTGGGTAGGTTGGCAGCTGTTTGGTGTGGCGTGCCGGTAGTTGTGCACACCTATCATGGTCACGTATTTTCTGGGTATTTTAGTGGGTGGAAAACTGCATTGATAAAGGTCGTGGAGCGATGGATGGCCCGAAGATCTTCTGCTATTATTACCATAAGCAGAGAGCAATACACACAAATTGTGGTAGATCATGCCATTTGCCCAGCTTCCAAAGCGCATGTAATTCCACTTGGTTTCGATTTGCAGCGGTTTGCTCAAAATCAGGAAAAGAACAGGGAACAGTTTAGAGCCAAATATGGCATTAAGCCACAAGAAGTGGCCATAGGTATTATTGGTCGATTTGCTCCGGTAAAAAATCACACTTTGTTTTTCGATGCATTAGCCATTTTGGCTAAAGAAAACCACCAGTTTAAGGCGCTTGTGATTGGCGATGGCAATGCGAAATCACACTTTTTAGAATACACGAGCGCCCTTAAAAGTTCTGACTCTTATTTTGAAAACTCTAAGGTGTTATTTACATCATGGATTAAAGAAATGGAAGTGGCTATGGCTGGGCTGGACATAGTGGTGCTTACTTCTGTAAACGAGGGTACTCCCGTAAGTTTAATAGAAGCGCAGGCAGCCGGAGTGCCTATTATTACTACCAATGTGGGTGGTGTAAGCGATTGTATGTTGCCAGAAATAACAGGGTTGCTTGTGGAGGATTTTGATCCAAAATCAATAGCAAATGCAATGGTGCAATTGATAAATAATCCAGAGTTGCGAGCGCAAATGGGCAAAGAGGGTAGCGATTATGTAAATGCACATTTCTCATACCAACGCCTGGTGGCCGACATGAAAAGGCTTTATAAGTCGTTGCTCGATGCCAACAATTAATTCCTTGGAATGGCGTTATTATCTGCAACACTGCTTGTCTTTTTCAATTCATATTAGTCATGCCTGCACTTAATTATTTCAAGTCATTTATACTTCTAAGCCTGGTGGCTGTTAGTTTTTGTTGTGGCCAATCATTCATTGGTAAATCAAATGGTTTGAATACCACTTTGATAGTTGCAAATGGAAAAACAATTGATGAAAGAATTGAAACTCCTAGTGGTTTCAACAGGGCTGTGGCCGATTCCACTTCGTTTGCTTATTACTTAAGACATTTTAATTTAAAGCCAGATAGTGCCAAAGTGCTGTTGTACAATGGAGCGGTAAAGCCAATAGATGTGCATGCTGCTGTGTTGGATATTGACTGTGGCAAACGGGATTTGCAACAATGTGCTGATGCATGTATAAGACTACGCGCAGAGTATTTGTGGCAAACAAAACAGTGGGATAAAATCCATTTTAACCTAACCAACGGCTTTAATATGGAATACACTAAATGGCGATTGGGTAATAGACTTGTGGTAAATGGCAACACCACCACATGGAGCAAAAGTGCCGAGCCATCTAATTCTTATCAAACATTTCGCAACTATCTGGACAAAGTATTTACCTACGCAGGCACGCTATCGGTAGAGAAGGAATTGAAACGCACATCACTAAATGATTTGCAGCCGGGTGATGTTTTTGTAATTGGTGGTTCGCCAGGGCATGCTGCTATGGTGGTGGATGTGGCTGCCAATAATGAAGGTGAAAAAATATTTCTGCTGGCTCAGGGCTACATGCCGGCTCAGGACATTCATATTATTAAAAATCCTAATGAACCAGAATTATCGCCATGGTTTACTCTGAGCGATGGTGAGGCCCTCAAAACTCTTGAGTGGACTTTTAATACTTACACGCTCGGAAGATTTTAAGTCTAATTTGTGTACGGGTGTATTCCTATTTTCGCCAATTCGTGCTCACTGTTATTTGATGATTTATAATTAAAGCAAAGAATTCTTCTTAGATACAAGAATAGAAGAATGAAGCTACACGTGGGGTGCGAATTTTTTGTATACGAAAAAATAAAGAATATATGAGTTATGTGAAATTTATTGGTGGTGCTTTAGGATGGGCTATAGGTGGCCCTATAGGTGCATTGCTTGGCTTTGCTATTGGCTCCATGGCCGATGATAGTTCTTTTAGCGGTAAAGCCACTATGGACGGTGGACAGAGAAGGATGGAAGGCGGCCGCGGGCAAACACGCCCAGGCGACTTTGGCAGCGCGCTATTAGTGTTGAGCGCTGCAGTAATGAAGGCCGACAATAAGCTTCTAAAAAGCGAGCTGGATTTTATTCGCGATTTCTTTCAAAAACAATTTGGAGAAACTGTGGCGTTGCAGCAGATGGGAATTTTAAAAGAATTGCTTCAAAAGGAAATCCCATTAAAATTAGTATGCGATCAGATTAAGCACAACATGGAGCACCCTATGAGGTTGCAACTAATGTACTATCTGTTTGGTATTGCCAAGGCCGATGGCAGTGTGGACAAAAGCGAGGTAGATGTGATTTCGCAAATTGCATCTTACATGAATATTTCGCATGCGGACTATGAAAGCATTAGGGCCATGTATTACAAGGACACTATAAGTGCTTACAAAATTCTGGAGATTGAAAAATCTGCACCGGATGAAGATGTGAAAAAAGCCTACCGCAAAATGGCTGTAAAATACCATCCTGATAAAGTGAGAGATTTGGGCGAAACACATCAAAAGGCTGCGCAGGAAAAGTTTTTGAAAGTGCAGGAAGCATATGAATCTATAAAGAAAGAAAGAGGTATGAAGTAACACGCAAGTGCTATTTTAGCAATGCCTTTATTCTCATAATACTACCATGAAATCTTTTTGTTTCTTCTTTAGTCTATTGCTGAGCACATTGTGTATGCAAGCTCAAATGTTGCATAATCATAGTGCGCATGGCTATTGTCAGTTGCACAAAAACATGTGTGCGCAAGGCAGCACTCTTACTGACCCAAGCAATTTGCGCAGCGATACATTGGACGTACTCAGTTACACTATCAATTTAGATATGACACTGATGAACTCGCAACAAATTAGCGCAAGCTGTTCTATACTTTTTAGTAGTAAAATGAATGGAATAGATTGGATTAATTTGGACCTATTAGCCCTTACGGTAGATAGTGTAACAAGTGAGGTGGGTGCGCTACCTTTTGTACATACCGGTGCTTTAGTGCAAGTACAGCTTCCTGTGCTGCTCAATATGGGCGACCAGTATACCATAGTTGTGCACTACCATGGCTCGCCTGAAAACGATACTCAATGGGGTGGTTTCTATTTCTCTTCAGGCTATGCATACAATATGGGTGTGGGCTTTGTAGCTAATCCGCACAACTTTGGCAGAGTGTGGTTTCCTTGTTTCGACAACTTTGTGGAGCGAAGTGCATATTCTGTAAACGTACTTACCAATAATAATAGAACTGCATACTGCGGAGGTGTGCGCACTGCGGTAGATACAGTGGGTACAGATTCATTGCTTACGCATTGGGAACTAACCAATGAAATTCCTTCCTATTTGGCTTCTGTGGCTGTGGCTACTTATACGCATGCTGAAAGTAGTTTTGAGAGTATTTCTAGCACACAAGTGCCTATATACCTTGCTGCTAAGGCAGTGGATACTACTAACATGAAACAAAGCATGGTAAACCTTGTGCCATGGCTGCATGGCTTAGAAGCGCAATATGGACCTTATAGATGGCCACGTGTGGGTTTTACCGTTGTCCCATTTAATGGTGGTGCCATGGAGCACGCTACTAACATTGCATATCCGCTTTTTGCAGTAGATGGTTCGTTGGCATACGAAACGTTGTATGCCCATGAGTTATCGCACCATTGGTGGGGCGATTTAGTTACCTGCCACAATGAAGGCGACATGTGGATAAACGAAGGTTGGGCAAGTTTTAGCGAAGCACTTTTTAAAGAGGTCATATATGGCCAGCAGGCTTATATAGATTATGTAAAGGATAATCATAAGGATGTGTTGCTGCATGCACACCAGGACGATGGTGCGCGATATCCTGTAAGTCCGGTGCCGCATGAAATTACTTATGGAAGTCACGTTTATTTGAAAGGTGCTGATATGGCCCACACACTGCGCGGATACATGGGCGATGAAGATTTTTTTACTGCCATAAAAGATTTCTTAAACGAATATCAATTTTCTGACGTGAGTAGCGAGGACTTGCGCGATTATTTTCAACAATACACTTCAGCCAATCTCACATCATTTTTCGACAACTGGATTTTTGCTCAGGGTTTTCCTGAGTTTAGAGTAGTAAACGTGGTGCCTCAAGGAAATAATAACTGGCAAGTAAATGTTGAACAGCACTCGCATTATGCACCTGCACTTTATCAAAATGTGCCTATGCAACTTACCGCAATAAATGAGTTAGGACAAAAATTTTCTACCAACATATTGGCAAGTGGTGAGTCAACCAGCACCATGGTTTCTTTGCCTACAGATTTTGCACCTATAGGTTTTTGTGTAAATGATAATGATGCTTTGTCCATGGCTGTGCTGGCTGAGGAGCAGTGGATAACAGAAACTGGTAGCAACGATTTTGACTATGCAGAGATGGATATGGATACAGATAGCTTAGGTGCTATGGATTCCATTTTTGTGCGGGTAGAAAATCATTTTGGGGCAGTAGATGAAAATCAGTCGCAGATAGAATATTTTATTTCGCCTGACAGGTGGTGGAATGTAATAACCAATGCCGATAATGATGCAATCATAAATGCTGAAATAAGGTTTTACGGAAACCAAAATCAAACAAATTATTTCGACTCATTATTCTTCCAGTATGTTATAGAAAATGGACTAACGGAGGATAGCCTAATACTGCTCTACAGAGCAAATGGAACTGCCCAGTGGCAGCCATTTGATACTTATACTTTAAGCACTTTAGGCGGCAATACTAACTGGAGTGGCCGATTTAATATTAGCCATTTAAAGCAAGGCCATTATGCATGGGCAGCACCTACCGGTATGGTAAATGTGGACCACATTTCTCAAAATAAAGCTCAAATATTTTTATCGGGCTATGACATAAATATTCTCGCCAATCAGCTTAAAGGCGATGTAAACATTTACGATGCCTCAGGCAAATTAATATGGAGTGGCAAATTTCAAAATTCTCTCCAAGTGCCCACCATATCATGGCAAACGGGTATATACACGGTAAAATGTATTTTGGAAAACTCAATGGTTTACACCAAAAAACTGTTGATAGCAAAATAGCTTTTAATTGTTTCTTTGGTTTATTTTATTGCATATCAGCACCAATCTGATTGTAGAGGCATTTTTGTGGTCTAATTTGTTATGAATAAAATAGCCAAATCCATTAATTTCGCACTCCTTAACTATTAAAGCGACCCTAAGTGGGCAGCACACTTTTTCACTAGCATAGATTAAAACAATAGCATGCAAAACAAAATTTCAGGAAGCACAATTTTCATTACTGGTGGCGCAGGATTTATAGGCTCTTATGTGGTAGAAGAATTATTGCCACATAATCCAAAGCGCATCATTATTGTGGACAACCTTATTCGTGGCTCATTTGAGAACATGAAGAGTTTTAAGGACAACCCAATTGTAGAGTTTATAGAAGGCGACATTCGCAATGTGGAACTAATGGAAAAATGCATAGCCCAGAGCGACTATGTATTTCATATGGCTGCCTTGCGCATTAATGCATGCTACGCAAATCCAGCTGATGGTTTTGAGGTAATGCTCAAGAGCACTTTTGAATTAGCACAACTTTGTGTAAAGCATAAAACTAAAAAAGTGATTTACAGCAGCAGCGCTTCTGTATATGGCTTGGCGCAGCATTTTCCCACTCCGGAAAGTGATAATCCTTATGACAACCAAACGTTTTATGGCGCTGCCAAAATGTGGGGCGAAGGCCTTTTCCGCTCATATAAATTTATGTATGGATTGGACTATTGCGCGCTGCGCTATTTCAACGTGTATGGCCCACGCATGGATACTGATGGAAAATATACTGAGGTAATGATACGTTGGCTGGATTGCATAAGAGATGGCCGCAATCCTCTTATTTATGGCGATGGCAAAACCAGTATGGACTTTGTACATGTGCGCGATGTGGCTAAGGCCAACATAGCTGCACTACTTGCCGATGCCACTGATGAGGCCTTCAATGTAGGCATGTGCCGCGAGACTAATTTGAGCCAATTACTTGATACACTTCTCTCCGTTAACGAAAGTAAACTTACACCTGAGTATCGCGAAGAGAGTTCTATAAATCCTGTAAGCCGCAGATTAGCAGATGTAAGCAAAGCAGAAACAATGTTAGGTTACAAGGCCACCATCACTTTAGAGCAAGGTATGAAGGAACTAAGCACCTGGTATTTTGAAAAAAATAATGTGAAGGCATGAGGAATGAAAAGTGTCCTTGTTGCGGCAGCTCATCATACCAGCAATTGTATGATGTAACCAAGCCCACTGCGCATGCCCAGGTGGGCCTGCCTGGACTGGTGCGCCAATGCAACGGGTGTAGTATGATTTTCAAATCGTTTGACAAGGACCTAAACACTCTCTATAACGATGAGTATGCAGAGGGTTTTCAGGGACTGGAAGAATACAGTGGCGATGCTGCAAAAAAACTCTTCACCGAAATTCTTACTGCCAGTAAAAACAGAATGAGAGCTCATGGTAGTGTGGATTTGCTGGATATAGGCTCTGGCATGGGCACTCTGCTCGATACTGCTCGCAGCGTAGGTTTTAATACCACTGGGGTAGAGCTAAGCGAAAAGCTTGCAGAAGTAATTCGCACTAAAGGACACAATGTAATAAATAAGAATGTAAACGAAATAGAAGCAGGACTAGAGTATGATGTAATATCCATGATGGATATAATAGAACACCTTGAAACACCTGTAGATATTTTGGTCAATTTGAAAAAATTGCTCAAGGGCGATGGAGAGCTTATAGTATACACTCCCAATCATGCATCGCTTATAGTGAAAATAGCGCATGTACTGAATATGATAGGTGTGCGCGGGCCTATGGACAATATTTTTGCATGCACGCACACGTGTTTTTTTACCACCAAATCACTTAGAAGAATATTGGAAGATACAGGCTATGAAATTATAAGTGTTCGCCATTTCCAATACGATACTTCCAGACCGGGTCAGCAAGTTTCATCGCTTGCAAAATTTGCCATTAATGTTATTGAATCCATAGGCACCATCATTGGTCTTAATGGATTTAGAATGGTGATGTACGCACGCAAAAAGAGTTAGATAGTTTTTTATAAGACATAAATAGTTTTTTAGATAATGATAGCCATAGCCAAACCTTACTTAACAAAAGAGGACGCGCAAGCAGCCCACGACACCATTCTTACCGGATGGATAACACAAGGTCCGCGTGTGCAGGAGTTCGAAGAAAAATTTGCGGCATATGTGGGCTCTAAATATGCTGTGGCACTAAGCAATTGCACAACAGCGCTTCACTTGGCTATGATAGTAGCAGGTGTAAAAGCTGACGATGAAGTAATATGCCCAAGCATGAGCTACATAGCCACTGCAAATTGTATAAAGTATGTAGGTGCAAAACCAGTTTTTGCCGAGGTAAATCCTGTTACATACAACATAGACGTAAATGATGTAGCCAATAAAATAACATCAAAGACCAAGGCTATTCTTATAGTGCACCAGATTGGTATGCCTGCAGATATAGATGCTTTTCGCGCATTGTGCGATAAACATAATTTAGTACTTATAGAAGATGCTGCATGTGCTGCGGGCAGTGCATACAAAGGAAAAAAAATTGGTTCGCATAGCGATTTGGTTTGTTTCTCATTTCATCCGCGCAAGGTTATTACTACGGGCGATGGTGGCATGGTAACTACTGGCAATGAGGCTTACTACAATAGAATGAAATTGCTACGCCAACACGCTATGAGTGTAAACGATCGCGTTAGGCACAGTAGTTCTAAAATTATTTTTGAAGATCATATCGAGGTGGGCTACAACTATCGCCTTACTGATATACAAGCAGCAGTGGGCATACAGCAGTTAGCTAAATTGGATTGGATAATAGGCGAACGCAGAAAAATTGCGGAACAATACCAAAATGCACTTGCCAACATTCCTTTCATTCGTTTGCCTAAAGAACAGGAGGGCTATTTTACTAATTGGCAATCGTTCAGTATTTATTTAAAACCAGAATGCCCCGTGAACAGAAACGACCTTATGCAAATGATGCTGGATGAAGGTGTAGCCACGCGCAGAGGCATTATGACATCGCACCGCGAAACGGCTTATGCTAATGAGTGTGAAGGTCTTTCATTGCCCATATCTGAAGATGCTGCGGATAGGAGCATTCTTATTCCACTTTATGTACCTATGGAGCAAGCGCACATAGATGAAGTGATTCAAAAATTCAGAAAATGTTTAGGTGTATAAAATGAAATTTGCACTCACCGAAATATGCATATCTAGGTCTACTTTGATAAAGTGGATTTTAGGCGTGCTACTAGTTAAAGTTTGCATTTTTATTTTTTTTACACACTACCGCAGTGCAGAGTGGCCAGCTGAAGATGTTGTAAAAGGTATTGCTTTAGTGGGGGGCGATACACCACAGTATTACAAACCACTGGAATATTTTATGTCAGGCAAAGGTTACCAAAGCGTTTGCCGAATGCCTGGGCTTTTGCCCTTTTATGCTCCTTTGCGCACCATATTAAGTGAGGATGGAACTAAGGTAGCAATTGTCATAATTCAACTTTTGTTTGATGTAATAGCTACTCTGCTTTTAGCAATTACAGCGGGCAGAGTTTTTGGAAGCGAGCGCGTTTTTTATTGGACGGCCGCATTATACACATTGTCCACTTTTGTTTCTATTAGAAGCAATTAT
>JANOXJ010000134.1:0-10998 GCA_031418455.1 Flavobacteriales bacterium
ACGCAAAATGGTAATACCCGCTTCCAAACCAGTAACCATAGTAGTTGGAGAATTGACATTGGCAAAAGTTGCCATACCTGTAATTACAGACCATTGGCCAAGAGCAGGCAAAGCAATAGCATTGGCATTCATAGCCACACTGTTCTGGGGCATGCACATTTCCATATCAGCACCTGCATTTGCCTGTGCACAATTTGAGTCGAAAAAAGTAACAGTAAGTAAATCGCTGGAAGTTGGAATACCGCAACCATTATCGGCTCCTGAAATAGTCCATTGCAAAATAAATATTCCGGGCGAATTAAAAGTAACTGTGGTATTGGCACTTGTGGCATCAGCAAAACTTCCGCTGCCTTGCACAAAAGACCACATGCCTGAGTAGCCTGCAGGAGGCTCGTTTGCGGATATTGTATTAGTTGCATTGCATGTTTCAAAATCAGCAGGGGCTATGGCATCCTCTACACTATTTTCAATTACAGTTACCGTTTGTGTGCAAGTAGTTATGTTACCACTAGCATCAGTCACAGTCCAAATAACTGTTGTAGGTCCTACAGGATATGTTGTAGAAGGATGGTTGTTAGTCACCGCAGCTACAGAGCAATTATCGGCAGTTGTAGGAGTACCAAGCGAAGCAATTGTAGCAGTACACATTCCGGCAGCCGCATAAGCAGTTATGTTTTCAGGGCAAGTTATAGTAGGCTGAATATTGTCCAAATGGTTAACGTTGAAAGTACAAATAGTGAAATTTCCGCTGGCATCAGTAGCCGTGAGAGTTACTTGGGTAGTTCCCACACCGCTCACTACAGTGCCTGCAGCTGGCGACTGCGAAATAATAATGTCATTTGCCAATGTGCAGTTGTCGTTAACTACCGCCATAGCTACATAGCTAGGAATAACTCCTGAACAGCTAGCATTCAGAAACACAGTTTGATTAATAGGACAGGTAATGGTGGGCGGTAAAAGATCAGGTGCGCACTGCGCAAAACCTATTGAAGCATTACATAAAATACAGAAGAGAGCGAGAGCTAGTTTGTTCATGGACTAAGATTTAAGAATACTGCAAACTATACCAGCTAATAGCAGTATAGCCTTCCTAATCTTCCGCTTTTGAACAACGTAGTATTAATCTACTGTAGCAATGCACTTAAGCTCTATAGCAATAGGTGTGGGCAGCGAATTAATTTCTACTGTGGTTCTGCATGGTTGTGCTGTTGTAAAATATTCTGCATACAATTTATTGTAAGTTTGAAAATCGCGTTTCATGTTTACCAGAAAAACAGTAACGTCAACCAAATTGTCCCACTTGCTGCCGCTAGCCTCCAGCACTGCGCGCACATTGTCAAACACTCCGCGGCATTGTGCTTCAAAATCGAACTCTATGAAGTTGCCGTTCTTGTCTAGCTTTAGGCCAGGCACTCCACTATCATTAGCATCGCTGCCTGCAATGCGTGGGCCCACGCCCGATAGAAAAAGAAGATTGCCAACGCGCTTAGCGTGCGGATAAGCGCCTACTGGCTTAGGTGCTGTGTTGGTAGTGGTAGAGCTCATATTTTTTTATTCTTTAATAAACTTTACAGTATCGCTAGATAGATTCCACGTGGCAGGATTTGGAAAATAAGTAGTGCGTAAATAATACAATCCTGCAGGCAATTGGCTCACATCAATATTGCCTGGCTTATCAATGTATTTATTTATTACAGTTTTGCCTGTAGCATCAAAAATGATTATGCCAAGATTACTGGTGCCATTAAAATTAATTTGCAATGTATCTCTCACTGGATTAGGGTATACGTGCTGAAAGGGAATATCAATAGCCGGCTGTTCCACTGCAGTAATACAACTTAAAACATCATCTACAAATGCTGGAAACTGTAAAGACCAGTAATACTCGTTGTGCTGACCACCTGGTTCTACCACGGCAGCGTGAGGAATATTTTGCGCAGCTATTATGTCCACCATTTGCTGCATCTCGCTCACCATGCCACCACTTTCGCTATCGCCACATACAAAATATATTTCGGATTCTGTGGACATAGAACCTGCTGCAGCCAAGTCATAAATTTCAGGATTGAACCAAAATGCTGGCGAAAAAATACCTGCTTTGGAAAATACATTGTTGTACTCCACCATCATATACATGCTAATGAGTGCACCAAGCGAGCTACCCGCAGTGCTTGTGTTAGCGCGGTCGGCAAGTGTTCTAAAGTTCTGGTCTATATACGGTTTTAGTGTTTCCACTATAAAGGCAACATATTCATCGCCCTGGCCACCTTCATTGTATTCCGTATTTAAAAATGGTGCGTATTCGTCTATTCGGCTGGCACCACCATTGTCTATGGCTACTATAATAGTGCTGGCGCAATTAGGCACATTCTTCGCCTGCATAGTTTCGTCCACTTGCCACTCACCTGCAAAAGAAGTGGCCGCATCAAATACATTTTGACCATCGTGCATATAGCACACAGGGTAATAGGTGCTTGAGGTAAAATAATCTTGAGGAAAACATATCCAAATTCTGCGGCTTCGCTGCAGTTGAGGCATTTCGAAATCCATATCCAAAATGCGCACCTGGCTTGTAACGGAGTGTATACCGTCCAAATCTTCCCAGCCCGCTATCTGAAATTGTTGTGTATTACCATTTTGAAATTGCACAGTTCTGTTAGGTATATAACTTCCATTTGCACCACCTTCTACAGTGCTCCAATCCACACCTCTTGTAAACTTAAATTCTATGGTGCTATTATTTTCACCTGATATGTCTATGGTCCAAGAAGTGCCGTTGTAAGTAAGCTTTGAGTAAGGGTCGGCCGGTTCCCAATTATTAAAAGATCCTGCCACATATATATCGTCCAACAAGGGAGTCAGTTGGTGCATTGCAGTTACTTCTAGTGTCATTTGAGCATACCCAAACTGGCTAAAGCAACTTAGAAAACTTAAGAAAAACAAAACAGATTTCATAGCTTCAAATTTAATGCATGCATCTTTAAAAAAAAATCAAATTTTGTTGCAGAATTTACATTGCATATCTGGAAAAAACCTAAGCTCTTACAAATACATATGATTTGTATCCTTTAGTTAGCTTTCCTTTGCAGCTCATTGCGCAGCAAGGTTGAACAAGAATAAGATTATAGAAATATTAGCGGTAGTATTAAATCTACTCTTCACGTTCTTTTACTTAAAGGGCAACTCCATATGCTTTCTGTTTGGTGTTATAAGTCCGTTGCTTTTTATATCGCTTACATGGCAGCGAAAAATATATGCCGATACCTTTTTACAATTGTTTTATGTGTTCATGGCGGTGTACGGCTATTTGCACTGGGGTGGCGAGTGGAAAAAAATTCATTGGTTGGCCTCTACACATCTGCTATTTATTCTTGCAGGCACAGCCATAACCATTGCGAGTGGGTATTGGCTTAGGCACAAAACAGATGCTGCAAAGCCTTATCTGGATAGCTTTACCACGGTATTCGCCATTATAGCCACTTGGCTCATGATGAACTTTGTACACGAAAACTGGTTGTATTTTATGGTAATCAACGCAACTTCGCTGGCTCTCTACGTCAACAGAAAGCTATACATTGGTGCTATAATGTTCGCGGTGTATTTGCTTATGTCCGTAGATGGATATTTTGAATTAAATATTTTTTAAATCGTGGTAAGAATTGCAGTTACAGGGCCTGAGTGTTCGGGCAAATCACAATTAGCTAAATGGCTTGCAGATAATTTATTTGACACACGTTATCTAAAGGAATACGCTAGAGAGTATTTGGGAAAAAAAGGCGAGGATTATAAATACACCCAAGAGGATGTATTAAAAATAGCCCAAACCAATGCCGACAATTTCAATAAAGCATTTAGAGCCAACAACGATGCGCTTGTAGTAGATACTGATTTTTATGTAATGGACATTTGGTGGGAAGAGCACTATGGTGGCCATCATCCGGAAATACAAGAATTTAAAAAAGTGTTTGACTTTGACTTGTATGTGTTGTGTGAACCTGACTTGCCGTGGGAATATGACCCACTCCGCGAGAACCCAAACGACCGTTACCGCCTATTTGAAAAATACAAAGAAGCCATTCACAAAGACCATCATACGCTTATAATAGCTAATGGTGAAGGCGAAGAGCGCATGACCAAAGTGCTTTCAAAAATTTTAATAAGATTCCCCAACCTTACAATAAACGAGTAGTAAGTAAGGCTGATAAATATTAATCAGCAGACTTGACAGCCTTAGGCCAAAGCCTGGTAAGCACCATTTTTTGACAAAGAAAAATACCGGAGGCGCTGCCTGCCATATCTGCTGCCCAATCGAGAATATCGCTATCTCTATTTACCCAATGGGTTCCTTGCAAATACTCGAGCAAGGCTCCATAACACGCGCAAAAAACAAGAATTGCCAAGGCCGTTTTAAAGGGAATTTTAATTGCATGCATTTGTACTACCGCCAACACCATAGCAGCAGCAAGCAAAAAAAACATAGTAAAATGAACTACTTTGTCTGAGTGGGGAAACAACCGCAACGAGTCGTTCTCCATTTGCACTTTTATTACGTGCAATAAAAAAACAATAGCCGCCCACATCAAGCAGACGGCTATTCTAAAATTTTTATGTATAAAAACTGAATGCAATGAAAAACTTTACAAAGAAGACTGATAGGTAGAAGCATCCATAAGTCCGCTAAGGTCAGCCCCTGCAGCCATTTTCACCTTTATCATCCAACCATTGCCATAAGGGTCGTTGTTCACAGCCGCTGGGTCGTCAGCCAGTCCACTGTTTACTTCCACTATTTCGCCAGCTACAGGCATAAAAAGGTCGCTCACTGTTTTCACAGCTTCTACAGTTCCAAACACCTCATGCTCTGCAAATGTTTGACCTTTGGTTTCAATCTCTACAAATACAATGTCGCCAAGTTCGCCTTGAGCAAATTCTGTGATGCCAATAGTTGCCACATCACCCTCGATGCGCACCCACTCATGGTCTTTAGTGTACTTTAGTTCGTTTGGAAAATTCATTTTTGAAAAATTTCTTTAAGAGTATTTTGTGTGGGCGAATGTAGCAGAATATTTGTTTCACCTAACACCCATACTTTATGTTCAAAATAGAATGGCTAACAAAAACATGGCAATAGAATAGCTCGCCACATTTCTTATACCTTGCGTACCGCAACTTACCAAAACCAAACATGAAAATGGATTTCACAATATCACAACTTATAGTGCTTGTTCTAGTAGGAATATTAGCAGGGCTGTTAAGCGGCTTTGTAGGCGTAGGTGGCGGCATAGTTATAGTGCCTGCCATGATTTATTTTTTGCACATGACCCAAAAAGATGCACAGGGAATAAGCCTTGCAGTGCTGCTTTTACCAGTGGGTATTTTGGGGGTAATGAATTATTACAAAGCGGGGCATATTAATTTTAGCTACTCGCTAATTATTGCCATTGGTTTTGTGGCCGGTAGTTATTTTGGTAGCAAATACGCTTTAAAACTACCTGAGCATAAGGTGAAGTTTCTGTTTGGCATACTCATGTTATTAATAGCTGTGCAAATGCTTTGGAAAAGCGGCACCAAGTGGTTTATGCAATAAAAGGCGCACAGCATGGTTATAGGCTTACCTTAACCTAGTTCTAATGCGTTATTTATTTCTCTATCTAAGTTTATCGTATAGCTCATCCATTTGGTCACAATAAGACACTTCAGGCATTGCGTTTATTGATTTTGCAACAATTAGTCTGTTGTACAACAATGCCGACCAATGCTTCAATAATAGTCGCAATTCTAAAATAAATCTATCGGCACACTATGGCTTTGGATGTGGCGTAAAAATTTTCAATAATGTGTATGCCTCACTAAGTGTTGGGTGGGGCTCTTATGATTATGCTACTAAAGACACTGAGGTGTATAGATATCAGCGCATACAAGGTTCCCAAAATAACCAACCATATATTTATTCAATTGAAATTGAGGATACGGTTTTTACCAAATTGCAAAAGGAATATGTAATGCACGGCTTAGGCATAAAAGTTATGAAAAACATTCATTCAAAAATTGCTATTTGGATAAACCCTCAGCTACTTTTTTTCCGCAGTTATTCTCACTTTAAACATTCGACCGATGTTATAAAAAGTAAAACTAATCAGGCAGTTCCCTATGAAATTAGTACTGTGGATCACAGCTCTAAAAATCCATTTTATTATCTCAACATATCTAAGATTGAAACAGAATCAGGTATACAATTATTACCAAAAATTCAGTTAGAGGCGGAGTATAAATTATTCAATAATGTTTGCTTATATACATCGTTGGGTATAATGGCCTCGCCCAATAGATTCAACTCTCTTAAGCAAGGTCTTCCCTTTTTGCCTGACTATGGTTTTGGACTTAGAATTAGATAAACCATTATTAAGCAATTGAGATTTTCAATGGCATGAACGGAAAAAAAATTACATTTTCCTTCTCTTCATTTCTTTCAAAATCAAACCTAACTCTCTACCTGTTTGTCCTTTTACAGAAGTGTTCTCCTGCGCTCTGCGAATAAGGTATGGAATAACCTCGCGTATGGGGCCATATGGAACATACTTAGCCACATTGTAGCCTGCCTTGGCCAGATTAAAACTAATGTGATCGCTCATACCAAACAACTGCGCAAAATATATTCGCTTGTCGCTGTGTGCTATGCCGTGCTTGTCCATAAGCTGCGCCAGTCGCAAGCTGCTGGACTCGTTGTGAGTGCCTGCACAAATAGCCATATTATCTAAATTTTGCAATGCAAAGTCCACTGCTAAATCAAAGTCGCAATCGGTAGCTTCTTTAGTAGGTTGAATCGGGTCTACATAGCCCATCTCTAGTGCACGCGCACGTTCCTTTTCCATATATGCACCACGCACTAGTTTCACACCCAGCCAGTAGTTTTTAGCTTGGGCCTTTTGGTGCGAGTCTTTTAAAAACTGAAGCCTGTCATGTCTATATAGTTGTATAGTGTTATACACCACTGCACTTTGCGCATTGTACTTCTCCATCATTTCATCGGCCAGAGCATCTATAGCATCTTGTATCCAACTATCCTCAGCATCTATAAAAATGGGAGTACCTGTAGAGTGTGCAAAAGCACAAATTTCATCTACTCTATGGTGCACACTTTTCCATTCTTCTGCCTCTTCAGGCGTAAGTTGAGCATTGCTATTCACTTTTTCTAAAAGCTCAAAACGAGCAAGGCCTGTAACCTTAAACACGCAAAAAGGCACGTTCACATTGTTGTGAGCAGCGCTAATAGTTTGTAGGGTTTCTTCTTTGGTAGAATCAAAATCGTGCTCGCTCTCCTTGCCCTCTACCGAATAGTCCAGTATAGTGCCTATTTGAAAACGATCCAAAATCTTAGTGGCACGCGCACACTCGTCTATGGTTTCGCCACCGCAAAACTGCGAAAAAATATTTTTCTTAATAGCCCAGCCTATGGGTATATGCAGGCTCAAAGCAAGGTTGGTGGCCAATTTGCCAAAATTTACCAAAGCAGGATTGGCTATGAGTTTAAAAAGGTAATAGGCCTTTCTTAACTCACCATTGCTTTTGCTGCTGAAAGCAATTTCGGTATTTTCAAATGAAAGGGAAGTGTGAGTTTCCATAATGGGCGCAATTTGTACCAATACACGGTTAACACCAAACCAAAGTTCTCAATTGTACATTTGCCCCCTCAAAAAAAAAATATAATATTCTTTATGGAAAAAGCCACACAATACATCCAAGAGAACAAACAACGTTTTCTGGACGAGTTATTTGAACTACTGCGCATACCAAGTGTAAGTGCCGACCCACAATATAAAGATGATGTAGCCCGCTGTGCTGATGCTGTGGCAAGCCACCTGCGCAATGCCGGAGCCGATAAGGTAGAAGTATGTAAAACAGCAGGCCACCCAATAGTGTATGGCGAAAAAATGACCGACCCATCGAAACCTACGGTATTGGTATATGGCCACTACGATGTGCAACCGGCCGATCCGTTTGAACTATGGAACACGCCACCCTTTGAGCCTACTATTCGCAAAACTGATGTGCACCCTGACGGAGCCATTTTTGCCCGCGGCAGTTGTGACGACAAGGGTCAAATGTTTTCGCATGTAAAAGCATTTGAGGCCATGATGAAAACCGATACACTTCCCTGCAATATAAAATTTATGATAGAAGGGGAAGAAGAGTGCGGTAGCAGCAACCTGGGCATATTTGTAGCAGCCAACCAAGCCCGCTTAAAAAGCGATGTAATACTTATAAGCGACACTAGCATAATAGCCAACGATACACCTTCTATAGACTGCGGACTTCGCGGACTTAGTTATGTGGAGGTGGAAGTAACTGGCCCAAATCGCGATTTGCATAGCGGTGTGTATGGCGGTGCTGTTGCCAACCCAATAACAATTTTAGCAAAAATGATAGCCAGCATGCACGATGAAAACAATCATATAACCATACCCGGTTTTTATGACAAAGTGCAGCAGTTAACAGAGAATGAGCGCACTGAATTAAACAAGGCACCATTTAATTTAGCTGATTATAAAAAAGACCTTGGCATAGAAGCAGAGTGGGGCGAAAAAGGCTACACTACCATAGAGCGCACGGGCATACGCCCTACACTGGAGTGCAATGGCATATGGGGCGGCTACATAGGCGAAGGCGCTAAAACCGTGCTTCCTTCTAAAGCCTTTGCAAAAATTTCTATGCGCCTTGTGCCCAACCAGGTGAGCGATGAAATAACCGAAATATTTAAAAAGCATTTTGAATCCATTGCCCCTAAAGGCGTGAAGGTAGAAGTGCGCCCACACCATGGTGGCGAGCCTGTGGTAACACCTACCGATAGTAAAGCATACAAAGCGGCCAGCCTGGCCATGCAAAAAACGTATGGCAGAGAGCCTATACCAACGCGTGGCGGAGGTTCCATACCAATAGTAGCTTTGTTTGAAAAAGAGTTAGGTGTGAAAACAGTATTAATGGGATTTGGCTTAGATAGCGATGCACTTCATTCG
This sequence comes from Flavobacteriales bacterium, assembly GCA_031418455.1. GTDB lineage: Bacteria > Bacteroidota > Bacteroidia > Flavobacteriales_D > Sanyastnellaceae > JANNVZ01. The sequence goes on from JANOXJ010000134.1 coordinate 9,012, forward strand.
CCTAACGAGCACTATGGTTTGTTTAACTACTACAAAGGCATAGAAACCATTCCTTACTTTCACCATTACTTCGCTCAGTCATAATAAATAAAAGTTGGCGCGGTTTTAATGGACAGCTTTAGAAAAAGCTTTAAAAATGAAATACACAAACGCATATATAAAACGACCATTGCAAGCTGCAATGGTCGTTTTTCTATTCAGCATTTTTTTTCAATCGTGCACACTTTACAAAGAGGTAGAGGTAAAAGAAGTGCTCAATGTTAACATTACAGAATTCAGCACAGATGGCGTAACTGGCGAGGTTCAGATATCTTTAACCAATCCCAATTGGTACAAGATAAAACTAAAGCAGTGCCACTTAGATTTTATGTTTGAGGGCAAGCCACTTGGCTGTGCCGACTTGCTAAATGAAGTGGAAATTCCAAAACGCACCACCAGCACTCAGACATTTTCTATAAAAGCAAGCCCTGACCAAATGCAGGCTATTATGGGCAATGCGCTCTCATTATTTTTCAAATCGGAATATACTTTAGAAGGAAAAGGAACAGTAAAAGGCAAAGCGCTGCTGTTTTCTAAAAGCTTCCCAATAGAGTTTAAGGAGATGCTCTCCAAAGAAGATTTAGGCTTTTAGATTATTCGCCTTTTAAATTCTCTTTTATTTCCTTCATAAATGCAGAAGGAAATACAAAATCGTTGAGCTCAGGATTGGTGGTATGCAATATTTCCTTCTTGTCGCCCTTCCACCACAGCTCGCCATTGTATATAAAATTTATGTGGTCGCCTATTTCAATAACAGAATTCATGTCGTGGCTCACTACTACTGTAGTTATGCCAAATTCATAGGTTATTTCACGTATAAGATTGTCTATAACAATAGCTGTTTGAGGGTCAAGGCCAGAGTTAGGTTCATCGCAAAAAAGATATTTGGGGTTCATGGCTATGGCCCTTGCTATACCCGTTCTTTTTTGCATACCGCCTGATATTTCGCTTGGGTAAAGTGCATTTTTTCCTTCCAGATTCACCCTCTTTAAGCACCAGTTGGCCCTTTCGCGCATTTCGGTCAGTTTCATTCTGCTAAACATGCGCAGCGGAAACATTACATTTTCCTCCACTGTCATGCTATCAAACAACGCAGAACCTTGAAAAAGCATTCCCATTTCCTGCCTTATCGTTTTACGGTCCCACCTATCCAATACGGTAAAGTTGCGACCATCGAAAGCTATGCTTCCGTTGTCCACCTCCATCAATCCCACTATGCATTTGGTAAGCACACTTTTGCCGCTGCCACTTCTTCCAATTATAAAATTGACCTTGCCCGGCTCAAAACTGACACTCACGTTTTTCAAAACATGATTGTCGCCAAAAGTTTTCGATATATCATTTACTTCTATCACAGCAGCAACAATTGAGTAAGTACATAATTGCCAATGAGTATAAGTACCATGCTATACACAATGGCCTTAGTGCTGCTTTGCCCTACCTCGCGTGCACCACCTTTGGTGTAATATCCGTGGTAAGCGCTAACACTTGTAATAAGAAAAGCAAAAACTACTGTCTTGATAAGCGTATACGACACCTGGAAAGGTTCAAAATAATACTGCAAACCGTATTCATAATCGGTAAGCGATATAACTCCTGTGCTCTGGCCCACTAGAGCTCCAGCTACTATTCCCAAACTCATACTTATTATTACAAGAAAAGGAAAAATAAATATTGCAGCAATTATTTTTGGTAGCACCAAGTAGCTAGAACTATTTATACCCATAATATCCATAGCATCTATTTGCTCGGTTATACGCATGGTGCCCACCTCGCCACTAATGCTGCCACCTACCTTACCCGATAAAATGAGGCAAACAATGGTGGACGAAAACTCCAAAATCATGGTTTGGCGGGTAGTAAAACCAATGGTCCATTTAGGAATCCAGCCACTATCAATATTGGCGGCCGTTTGCAACGTAACCACCGCACCCATAAAGAGCGATAG
>JANOXJ010000135.1:0-2047 GCA_031418455.1 Flavobacteriales bacterium
TTATGAGTTTGAGAAAGACCTCCATCAGTTTGCGAAAAATGAAGAAGTGTTTTGGGCTTCAGGTGCGGCTTTGTTTATAGAGCGCAAAGCATGGGAAGAAGTAGCTGGTTTAGACGAAGATTTTTTTGCCCACATGGAAGAGATAGATTTGTGCTGGAGGCTGAAGAACAGGGGCTATCAAATAGGGTCGTGCAGAGAAGCAGCGGTGTACCATTACGGTGGTGGCACGCTTGACCGTCAGAGTCCTTTTAAAACCTATTTGAATTTTCGCAATAATTTATACATGATTGTAAAAAATTATAGAGCTTCTAATCTGTTGCTAAAAGTGCTTAGGCGAATGACACTTGATGGAATAGCAGGTTTGCGTTTTATATCAGAAGGCAAGTGGAATCACTTTACATCTGTTTTAAAAGCGCATTATAGTTTTTACAAGCACTTGGGTAAAATGCGTGCCAAGCGCAGGTTGGAAGAGCCTTTTTCTCAAACACCCAATTTGAAAGGCATATATAAAAGCAGTATTATAAAACACTTTTTCATTTACAAAAAAATGAAGTGGAGCGATTTGGATGGTGAGTGGAGTTGATACTTTTCCATTGAAATAAAAATGCCGAACATTTATTCTATAGAATAAATGTTCGGCATTTTTCTTATTTGCAAATTTGAAATCTTATAAATTCTCCTTCAGGAAGTCTGTCATTTGAGTGAATAAATGCAGACGAGTATTGCCACCAGCTATACCATGGTTTTTGTTGGGGTATACAAACATGTCAAACTGCTTGTTGGCTTTTACCAAAGCCGTTATCATATCCATTGAGTTTTGGTAGTGCACATTGTCGTCAGCACTTCCATGTATCAACAAATATTTTCCCTTTAGTGCATTTACAAAATTTATGGGCGAGTTGTTTTCATAACCACCGCTGTTTTCTTGTGGAGTGCGTAAAAATCTTTCGGTATATATACTGTCGTAATATTTCCAGTTCGTAACTGGTGCTACTGCTATGCCTGCTTTGTAATAATCGGCACCTTTGGTCATGCAGAGCGAGGTCATATAGCCGCCATAGCTCCAGCCTTGAATACCTATACGGTCTTTATCTATGTAGGTTTGATTGCCAAGGTATTTAGCAAAGTCAATAAAATCTTCTGTTTCAAGTTTGCCTAAATTCATGTATGTGCTATGCTTGAATTGGCGGCCTCTGTATTGCGTGCCACGCGGGTCGCAGCTCACTACTATATAACCTTCCTGACAAAGCAGTTGGTACCACATATAATTGCGCCCACCCCACGAGTCGCTAACGGTATTGCTACCTGGTCCACCGTATATGGCCACCAGCACAGGGTATTTTTTGTTGGGGTCAAAGTTGGTTGGTTTCATTATCCAACAATTTAATTCTGTATCTGCAGAATTTTTGAATGTGAAAAATTCCTTCTTGGCCAGATTGTATTTTGCTAATCTTTCTTTAAGTGCTGCATTGTCTTTTAGCACACGTGTTTGTTTAGCAGCTGAGCCTTTGGCAGCGCCTAAGTTGTTCCAAAGGGTGATGTCCATAGGTGTGTTGGCACTGCTATGTGTAAGTATGTAGTATTTATATCCTTTGCTAAAAGCCGCGTCATTAGTGCCTGAGCCGCTGTCCATTATACGATAGCTCATTTTCTTTTTCTTAAGTGTGGCAGCAAATACATTTTTATGTATTGCAGAAATATGTGTGCCGCTTGGAGCTTTTGATATGCCTGCAAGCACATCAGCATTGCTAGAAGTGCAAGAGAAATATGCGGTAGCTGTTAATTCATCATAGCCATAAAAATCTATCACATCAAATGCACCTTTGGTTATTTGTTGTTTTACTATACCTGCAGCATCAAAATGGTAGATGTGATTGAACTCATCGCGCTCGCTTAGCCAAATGAAACTGCCATCTTTTAAAAATGTAAGAGCATCTGTTATGTCTATATAGGTAGCGGCAGTTTCAGAAAAAATTATTTTAGTATCATATGCAAATGGCGCAGCAGTAGTCATATCTGCCAACAAAAATTCCAATTTGTTTTGATG
>JANOXJ010000136.1:0-2085 GCA_031418455.1 Flavobacteriales bacterium
TATTATAAACGAGCCTTGTATAGGATTTTCGTTTTTTGCAAGGCCTAATTCTTTATTTATTATAAGCTGTATAGCCATGGCCCTGCGCACACTTTCTTCAGTAGGCGTGGTTATAGCTTCGTCATAAGCATTTGTGTGCAATGAGTTGCAATTGTCATATATGGCATACAATGCTTGCAGCGTAGTGCGTATGTCGTTAAAGTCTATTTCTTGCGCATGCAGCGAGCGGCCACTGGTTTGTATGTGGTACTTCAGCATTTGTGCACGTGCATTGGCTCCATATTTTTTGGCTAATGCTTTGCTCCAAATTTTGCGCGCTACACGGCCTATCACTGCATACTCAGGGTCTATTCCATTGCTAAAGAAAAAGGATAAGTTTGGACCAAATTCGTTGATGTCCATACCGCGCGACAAGTAATATTCTACATAAGTGAAACCATTGGCCAATGTAAATGCAAGCTGTGTAATAGGATTGGCGCCTGCTTCTGCAATGTGGTATCCGCTGATAGAAACAGAATAGAAATTTCTTACTTTTTTGTCAATGAAATATTCCTGCACATCGCCCATTAGGCGCAATGCAAATTCTGTAGAAAATATGCATGTGTTTTGTGCCTGATCTTCTTTTAATATATCTGCTTGCACAGTGCCACGCACTTGCATAAGTGTTTCTTCTTTTATTTTTTCATAAGCGTCTTTGGGCAGCACTTCTTCGCCTGTAATGCCAAGGAGCATTAGGCCTAAACCATCGTTGCCTTGGGGCAAAGCACCTTGGTACTTTGGCCTGCTTATTCCTTTGTCATCATATTTTTCTTTTAGTTTTTTCTCTACTTCTTTCTCTAGTTTATTGGCCAGTATATACTTCTCGCATTGCTGGTCTATAGCGGCATTCATAAAGAAAGCAAGTAGCATAGGAGCAGGGCCGTTTATGGTCATACTCACAGATGTTTTTGGGTCAGAAAGGTCAAAGCCTGAGTACAATTTCTTGGCATCGTCCAAACAACAAATGCTTACACCACTGTTGCCCACTTTGCCATATATATCGGGGCGGTGATCAGGATCGTTGCCATAGAGCGTCACGCTGTCAAAGGCTGTGGAAAGCCTCTTTGCAGGCATTCCATGACTTACATAGTGAAATCTTTTATTGGTTCTTTCGGGGCCACCTTCGCCTGCAAACATGCGTGCTGGATCTTCGCCCTCGCGCTTAAATGGATAAAGGCCTGCGGTGTATGGAAATTCGCCCGGTACATTCTCTTGCAATACCCAGTTAAGTATATCGCCCCAGCTGCGGTAGGCAGGTGTTACCACTTTGGGTATCATTTGGTGCGACAGACTTTCAGTATGAGTTTGTATTTTTATTTCCTTGTCGCGCACCATGAATTTGTATTCGGCATTTTTATACAACGCACGTTTTGCATTCCAAGTTTGTATTATTTCCCAATTGCGCGGATCTAAATCCAGTTTTATTCTGTCAAAAGAAGCATTGAGAATAGTCAGTGCCTGGTCGTCATTTTTATTGGCACTCGCTTCTATTAATTTTATGGTTGAGTTAAGTGCATAAAGTTTATCTGCTGTTTCTGCTTGTGCTTTGGCCCACTTGTCATATGCGCGGTTGCTCTCGCTTATCTCGCTTAGGTAGCGTGTTCTGTGTGGTGGAATAATGAATATTTTTTCACTCATTTCATCCGTCACCTTAAAGCTTGATTTTAAATCGGCCCCTGTTTTTTCTACAATTTTAGATATGAGTTTTATGTATAACTGATTTGTACCTGGGTCGTTAAACTGCGAGGCTATAGTGCCTACTACAGGCAATGTTTCGTCATCCGCATCCCATAGCTGGTGGTTGCGTTTGTATTGTTTGCGCACATCACGCAGGGCATCTTGTGCGCCTCGTTTGTCGTATTTATTTATTGCCACCACATCAGCAAAATCAAGCATGTCTATTTTTTCTAACTGCGTGGCTGCGCCAAACTCTGGTGTCATTATATACAATGCCACATCGCTGTGGTCCATTATTTCAGTATCGCTTTGGCCTATTCCAGAGGTTTCTAAAACTATGAGGTCAAACTTGGCAGCTTTAAGAATGGC